>JBIKNE010000159.1:0-5699 GCA_044358855.1 Bacteriovoracaceae bacterium
CTCATCTAAAGGCTTCTGAAGAACTCACAAAAATTTTTGAAGACCGAAAGCTAGATCGTTCTCAAGCTAAGATCTTAGACTATCAAGTGGCCAAGAAAGCTGCCGAGCTTCAAAAAGCGGCTGCCTCTGATATTTATAAAAATGTAAAGAAAACCCGTGAGCTTCGTGCCCGCCAGGCGAATGAGTACTTCAGTCTCTTGACCCGCTTACGTCCAGGTCAAACAGCAGAGCCTACCTTCTTTAAAGGTGAAACGGCATATGCTGCAGGTAAATACACTGAGGCCATGGAGTCTTACCAGCTTGCCCACAGCTCAGCCTTGAAAGAGAAGAATACAAAAGTTGCCTCGCAGGCAATGGAAGGAATGTTGGCAGCTCTTGGTCAAAAAGGATTCCCTCAATCGTTAGCAGAAAAATATTATGTTCCGGTGTACACGTCCTACTTAGCGCAGGATGGAAGCTCTGCCCGCGCCAAGGTCATTCGTCAGAAACTTTTCAAAGTTTATATGGGTCGCAACGACGTCGATAACGCTGAGAAAGTGATGACTGAATATGCCAAAAATTATCCTGATGACTTTAAAACACAAGAAGCGATGCTGGCAGAAGTGATGGAGGATGCTCGTAAGAAGAAAGACTATTCAAAAGTTAAATTCTTTGTATCTGAAATTAATAACGGGACTTATAAAGTTTCTAAGAAATACGCAGATGCCCTTCGCCAACTCATGACAAAAATTCAAATTGAAGGTGCCCAAATGGCACTTGATAAAGGCGATAAGAGCACGGCACTTAAGAGCTATATCCGAATTTATAGCAGCAACGAAAGTACTCCACGTGCGAAAGCAAACGCCGCTTATAACTTAGCTGCTCTTTACTATGAGGCCGGCGATTTACCTGAAAGTTATAAGTGGGCAGTCGTTGCTCTTCAAGAGATGGATGGAAAAGAAGCCAAACAATTCTCAACTTCTTTCTTAGCTATTTCCAGTAATCTCTTCCTCCGTCAGCGCTTTCAACAATCGGCTGACCTTGGTGCGCGAACAGTGGCTAAGCTTTGTACTCAGGGTCTGGCAGCAAAAAATACAGCTTTCAAGAACTCTGTTTTCCTTTGGTTGGCTGAAGGAAAAATTGATAAAGCTGAAGAAGTTATGGGGCTAGGTGCGCGTTGTGGAATCGATGTGGGAACAATGAATGAAGCACGTCTAGAACTTGCCAAAGAATACGCACGTTCAAAGCGTTGGGAGTCGCTAGCAGAAGTCATTAAGCCTGTAGCCGAAAGCAAATCTCAGGCGCCACTGACAATTGTTTATTTGGAAAGTTTACGTCAAACCTATATTGGTTTAGGCGATACTGCTAAAGCCCAGCAACTTGGCAGTCAGATCCTTGGCATCTATCGAGGCGCCAAAGCTAAAAACCTAGATATCCCAGTGGAAGCACTTGATATTATCGCCCTTGGGCTGATGCCCAAGCTTGAGCAAAAACGCATTCAACTTAGCAATATGAAGCTTGAGTTCCCTGAACAAAATTTCAATCAGACAGTTAAAACAAAACTTTCTGTACTTGATTCACTCACTGTTGATGTCAATGAAATCCAAAAAACTGGTTCGGGCAAAGGGATTGTGAAGGCTTACAAAATTTTGATCAATTCCTATGAAGCTTTTGCTGAGGAGCTTAGACTTTTCTCTCCAGAGGGCAAAAGTCCTGAGTATGTTGAAAGTTTTCGTAAAGCGATGTCAGGTGTTTGGACACCAATTTTGCAGACAGCGCAAAAAAGACGGATGGATGTAAAACAATTGATTCAAAAAAATACTATTTTGTCAGAAGACAATTTCGAAATGTTAGCCGCTCAAGGTGCTGATGTAATCCCTTCTTATCATAAGCAGGACCAAATGGTGCTGATGGATCGTGGAGGCGTAAAATGAAATACGCATTAATTCTATCCATTCTGTTGGCGGGTTGTGCTGGTGGACCAAGCTCTAAAAAAGCTATTGAAGCCGATCCAGCAGCTGGAGTAGAGATCAGTAATCAAGATTTCGCTAAAAAGAAACCCATCGCCTATACACCTGGGCAAGATCATTACGATGCGAAAGGTAAAGGTGACAACGTTCTTTTGAGTGAATCTGCTAACAACGCCTCTGCTGCTGAAATGAAAGAGATTCTGGCCGGCAAAGACCCGCTCGCTGTTATGATGGCGAGTTGTTATGACCGTGATTACCAGCGTGCCTTTGGTATTGCAGAAGCTATTTTTAATACCCATCTCAAACTTCCGACTTATTGGAATCAAGTTGCGACTTGCTATCTCTTACAGGGTAATGAGCGTAAGGCGTTGTTGTTCTACAATAAGGCGATTGAGGTATCACCTGACTACGTGCCAGCGTTGAACAATATTGGCGTGATCTATGGAAAAAATCAGCAAGATCAGAAAGCCCAAGTGGCCCTGCAGCGGGCCTTAAAAAATGGTCAATTCACTCGCACGCCCCGTTACAATCAAGCCCATCTTCTCTTGAATTATGGTCTGGCCGATAAGTCCCTGCCGATTTTCCAAGGACTATCAAACGAAGCCCCAAACGATGTCGAAGTTCGAATTGGATTGGCCAACAGTTTTGCTGTACTCGCTCGTTGGGAAGAAGCTTGGGAGCAGTTCTCTCTAGTTCCCGACAAATTACGACGTAGAAGCGACGTTGGTTTAAATATGTCTCTTGCTGCCTATCGTCTTGGTAAAAAAGAGCTCGCAAAAGATTTATTATCAGCGACAGAAGCTGAAGGATTGGCCAAGCGTTACGCCAACGAACTCAAACGAGTCATAGGAGATTAGCATGAAGCTATTCTTGATTTTAGTTTTAATGACTTCACTCTCAGCTTTGGCGCAATCGAAGCCAAAAAAGAAAGTGATTTACGAATACAAAAAATTTGAACGCTTCGATTTCGAAGAAATCGGAGTTGAAGGTGAGTCAGGAGCTCCAGGGGATATCTCTGTTGCGCCGACACCTCGTAAGAACTATGGCAACAAGTTGCCGGAGAGAAAAAGTTTTGCCAAAGAAATGCGTAAATCAGCAAGTGGTATTCGCTAAAAGGATTTGAGCGTGGATATTCAAAAAGCCGGTCAGCGTCTGTTGTTTCGTCTCAAGGCCCGAGATACTCGTGTACGAGTGGAAGGGGATGTTATCAGCAAAGGCCGCCTTTTGGTGGGTCGAGCTGAATCTTGTGATGTCATCATAGACAGTGATTCAATTTCAGCGATTCATGCTGTTATCGAAGTTTTTGCAGATAGCGCAAAGATTTACGATATGAATTCAACCAATGGTACTTGGGTTGGTGGAAAGAAAGTCGTCGTAGCAGATCTGCGCCCAGGAGACAGTTTTTCTCTAGCTGATATTGATCTCTCCTTCATTGCCTATCGTCCGGAGGAAACTCTTCCTCCGATACTAGACTCACTTGAGCCAGCAGCCGGTACGGCCTCAACCAAACTTCCGCCGCAACTTCCGACGGAAGAGCAGCACGCCAAGAAACCTCCTGTTGCACCGACGGTGGCGGTGACAGATGCTCCCTATATCATCTATCCACTTGCGGCAGACCCTAAGGCCGATCAGAGTGAATACATTTTCGAAGATGTTGAAACGCTTTATCCAATCTTTCGCTACGATGCTGCCAAACAAGCAGTTGAAGTTATCATTCTGTTTAAAGATCGCGTTTACGCTGTCGACTATTTGCCAGACACAGACGGCACTTATCATTTGGCTGGATTTAAGCCAGATGGCAAAGACTTAGAGTTTCCATACTTAGGCAAAGCGGAAAAAGTTCCCTTTATCGAAATGCGCGGCGGTCAAGCCTCAGTTCACAAGTTACCAGGCTATGAGATTTTGCACTTAAGTGAGAATCAGTCTAAGTCTGTAAATCAAGGCGGGGCACCGGTCGATATTAAGCCGCAAGATATTCTGCGCTTCTTTAAAGGCGATATTCAAATCTTCGTAAGAAATGTTGAAGCACCCCCGAAAGTGGCAGCCGCTCCGATGTTGCGTCGTGATCCAGTTCTTCGTCGCTATCTCTTCTTGTTCTTATTTTTTACTGCTCTCTTGAGCGGCGGTATTCAGTTTGCTCAATTTGAAGAAGAAGAAAAAGAAGAAGAAAAAGCACCGGACAGAATTGCCACCATTCTTTATCGTCAAAAGCTTACAGTGAACGTAAATAAAACGATTGAGAACACTCCAAAAGAGAAGCCTCAACCGCAAAAAGCCCCACCGAAAGTGGCGGTAAAAAAAGAAGAACCTAAAGTTACAAAGCCAATCGAGAAGCCGGATATTCAAGACAACAACAAAACAGGTAAGCCTGATCCAGGTAAAGTCACTGCACCAGAAAAAGTCGTTGTGAAGCAAGGTGATCCAAAGCTCACCACACCTAAACCAGCTACAGCGGGTGCAGGTAATCCTGCTAAATCGCAAACTGCGAAGAGTGCGACAGTGAAGTCACAGTATCCATCGGCCAATCGTGGTCCAGTTGACGTGTATAAGTCAGCTGATTTCTCGAGCACAGTTAATACGATGCTGGCCAAAGGTGGCTCACTCTCAGGAGTAACAACTAAATCAGCAACTGGCTCCGGCAGTGATTTTGGATCAGGCGCAGTACAGGGTTCTGGTTCAGGAACTGAATTACAAAAAGCGGCCGTCACAGCAGGAGGCGGAAGTCTCACGGGTGCTACCACAGGAACTATCGGAACTTCTAAAGGTGCTGAAGGACTTTCGGCTAAGCGGGCGATCTTCACGGCAGGTATTCCTGCCGAGACAGTTGTTCTTGGTTCCATGGATCCAGATGTGATTCGCCGAATCTTGATGGATAACCTGCCAAAGTTCCGCTTCTGTTATCAATCAGAACTCGATCGCTCAGGCGCCGAACTTCAAGCGGTGATTAAGTTGAACTTCGTCATCGGTGCTTCCGGCCACGTCGCTCAAGCCGGTGTCGATGATGCTTCCAGCCTACCAGGCCAAGTCAAACGCTGTGTCGTCGATGTCCTGCGCGGTATCCAATTCCCCGAACCAATGGGTGGCGGTACTGTTGAAGTGAAACAGCCGATGAACTTCTATCCGAAGCGGATTTAGTCCAAACGAAATGCACAAATAAAAAAGCCCCATTATTGGGGCTTTTTTATTTTAATGAAATGAGATTTAAAATTATTTCGTCGTCAGAACAACAAACTTAAATTCTTTAAAGCCAGCATCAGCGCAAGTAAACATCACGCGCTTAACGTAGTTGTACTTCAAAGTCTTATCGATGACGAGGTTAGCGATACCTGAGAACTTGGCGGCATCGGGTGAGGTCTTTTCAGTGCGCTTGATGTTTTCTTTTACGCGAACCAGCTCGTTATAAAGAGCAATGATACGACGGCCATCATTGTCGTAAACCTTTTCAGGCATAGATGCCGTGTTAAATACTTCCACATCATCAACCCAAATTTTGTCGGCGGAAACTTGGACGTTCACGCCATAGGTGTTTTGGCTTTCAGAGGCTGATCTTGGAAGTGTGATGCCATCTGGTACGTTAATAATAACACCTGAGGCATTATAGCTTTGGACGAGAAACACCAAGAGAATCGTTAAGATATCAAGCAAGGACGTGATATCAATGTCCATGACACTTGAGTTCTTTCTACGACGACGACTCTGTAAGCGGCGTGAGCCCATAATTAACCCATCAAGTTGCCAAAGATAATCTTG
>JBIKNE010000160.1:0-5693 GCA_044358855.1 Bacteriovoracaceae bacterium
ATCTAAAAGATGAGTGGTAACTCCCGTTATCTGCTTCTCTTTACTCGCTAGCTCAGTTTGCAGCCCTTTCAATTCCGCTTGATGATTATTAATCTTCTTTTTTAAATCATCTACTCGGTGTTGAATATCTGCTTTAAAGAATGGCGGTGGAACATCGTCATTTGCGACCGGCAGACTGAGCTTAATTTGATAGCCTTCTAATTCAATATCCTCTTCGTTGCTATAAGCAACTTCACTTCTTAGTGGCAAAATCTTATGGGCGAGACTCACTTCTTCATCCGAAATGCGATGAAGATAAATTTTTCCACCACTTAATTTAATTTGTAGCGCAGGTGATGCGATATTCTCCAGTAAGATGTCAGAACCAAGTCCACCAACAGTATATGGGCCACTACCGGTGAAGAAGTATTCTCGACAAGTACCTAGATGATATACGCGTACAGTTAAATTACCCAAAGAATGCCTCACTCTTTAAAGCTGCGTACCTAGGCAGCTTTCTTATCTTCTCTCACTTCCTCTTGAGGCTTCTTGCCTTCGGTCTTGTTGCCAAAGCGTCCCCACCATTTACTTATGGGACGTGCCAAGGTGACAAATCCAACTTCCACATTGAGTTCTTTAGAAATAAGGTCTTCGGCCAAGACTTCGATAGGATCACGCTCAGCTTCGAAGTTATGAACTTCTGCAGGCATTTTATTTGATGAACTGATATTCCAAAGAAGATCAAGCTCACGCTCAAATTTTTCCACAGCGTTCATATAGACTTTTTCGCTACTGAAGAAGGTATTCGCTAACCCCATTCCTACGCTAAAGATAATACCGACAATTGAAGTCGACATTGAGAATGAAATTTTCAGAAGGAAGTTATCCATAATTAGCTTTGAGCCTTCTACGTCACTCAAGTTCATACCGCCCAACTCTGGTAGAGCTTTCATAATACCTAGGAAGGTACCAAAGATACCGCCTACGATGAAAAGCCCTGGAACAGTATTAAGAAAGTCGTTCGAAACGTTTACAGGAATCAAACCAAATACTCGGTTAAAGCATGGGTTATTCGCGTGAACATTATTCGAGATATCGATGAACTTAGGGCGATCATTATTGTATTTGAGATACTTAATCTGCTTGAGGGTATCAGTAACTATGCGAGCAGCACCCTGCTGAACCAAGAAGATGCGGTCAGCAACAGTCATAATGGCATCTGGATTGCGACGTTTCATGATGGCACGCACTTCGAACAGTTCGTAGTACGTAATCTCCATCAAGCGCTTGCAGATAATATAAAACGACTGTTCCGATTTATCGTCTCTCAAATCCATAAATTTACGAACACGCTTTGAAAATTCGTGTGAGAACCAGTACTCCCTTTTAACGGTGTACCAAGTCAGAACACGCAGAACGATGGCACCGATAAAGAATACCACCATGGTAGGCATCAAAAGATCAGTGGCAAAAACCACTACTCCATCAACCATTTTTTGTACTAAGTCTTGGCTAAACATGACACACCTCTAGTCTTTCAAATTGAACTTAATGATAACTTTCTGAGACTTTTCGCAATTGTATTTGGCACAGTAATCGTTGTGAGAGAGACCAGAAGCGATGTCACGTCCTTTGACTTCTTCGGCCAGGAAACTTCGACCAGTTACTTTCACCAGAGGGAGGAGCTCTTTCTGGTGTTGGTAAACCATATTTTGCTTGTCAAAAATGTAACTAAAAATTGATTTTGCACGGTTGTATGACAAGTCTAAGTTATAACTGATGGCGGTTTTATCTTCGTCTTTCAAACTTTGTGGATCTACGTAGCGACCTTTATAAGTTGGTGATGAAAAGCCGATGATTTCGACCGAAGAAATTTCTTTAGCCACTTTTGGATCTTCTAGCAAACTCTTTGAATATGTTGGTACGAACTTCTGCAAGATCTCTTTCATATTGCCTTTGAGATCGGCGCGACCAGTATCAAAATATTCATCACCGAAATTAATCGTCACATCACCGGTTTTACCGTCTACGCCGGCCTTAATACCGTTTTTAGCAAGGTTGGCAGCAATTTTATTAGCAAGCATTTTCTTGGCATTAGCGACTTCTTGAGCACGTTTGAGATCACCACTCAAACCTTCTTTTTCTTTTTGTAGCTTATCAACAGCAGCTAGGTAGCGACCATGATCGGCCTGAGCGGCAGCTAACTTCTCTTTATACCCTTGTGCTTCTTTGGCAGCTTGACCCAACTGATCTTTGGCCTGATTGATTTCACTTTTAAGAGCAGAGAGTTTGCCATCAAGAGCGGCTTTCTCTTTTGCCATCTTGTCTTTGAACTCACCAAGGCGTTGCATTTTTTCTTGAGCACTCGCCTTTTCTTTTTCAAGTTGGCCTTCTAGAGCAGCCTTCTCAGCATTCAACTTGTCATTGAACTTCTGTTTCATGTCCGCCATCTGCTGCTCGTAACCTTTGCTGGTGGCTTCAAGATCAGCTTGGAGCTTCGCCTTCATCGCCTCTTCTTGAGCGAGCTTCGTATTGGCATCTTTGAGCTGACCTGAAGCCGCCGCAAGTTTTTGATTAATTTCAGTGACACTTTCGTTCATTTGCTTAGTTTGAGTTTGAAGATCATTAACTTTTTTAGCGTTCTCCAACTTCAGCATTACAATTTTACGATTAAGCTCTGTTTTTGAACTCTCTGCACTTGAATAGGTCTTTTCCAGCTCTTTAATTTTTGAAGAGAGGTTTTGATTAAGATCTTTGATCTTAGTGTTGTGGTCTTGAATGACTTTTGACTTCTCAGTAATTTGTGACTGCAAATTCGCCACTTCTTGCTTTCTTTGTTCAAGAACCTTTTGTTTTTCGTTGATCTCTTGCATCTGTGCCGTGATTTGAGATTCTTTCTGATTCAACTCTTGAGCACGTTCTTGAATCTCAGCATTTTGTTGTGAAATGGTCGTGTCCATTTCTTTGATGGCATCGTTCTTTTTAACGATCAATTCATCACGAAGCTTCACTTTCTTTTTTGATAGCAAGTTCGTATTAACAATATTCCGCACCATTTGCTGGTACTGATTAAGCGCTTCTGCTTTGGCAGCATTATTTTGCGCCTGAGCTTCAAGGTCACGCTTCTCTTTATGGGCTTCATCCTGCAAAAGACTTAGCTTACCCATCAACTCTTCATACATCTTGGCTTCATCTTCGCTGGCTTCTTTAGCGAGATAATCGTCTTTAAGAGCATTGTAGGCTTGCAGTTGTTTTTTGAGATCTTGTGTCTCAGCTTTAAGACGACGTTGCTCAATCAGCTGTTGCACACTCGAAGTGCCACTGCGAAGACTGGCGACAACATAGAGAAGTAGGAAAACTACACAAAGAACCATGAACAAATCCGAATAGGATGTCCAAAATGATCCTTCATCACCGTGTTTGGCCTTTAGCTTTTGATAATCAAAACCCATTATATCGACTCACTGTTGATGGAATATCGAACGTTGGTTGTTCGGATGAAATTATCACTACCGAGAGGGCCAAAATGAAATCTGAGGTAACATCAAAGGATTTGATGAGTTAGCGTTGAAGCCTGATGAATGAATATTTGTTTATGGCACTTTTTTGTGACAATAATTTTAGGCGTTTTGCGGCATCCGCGAACTTAGTGGATTTACCATAAACCCAATTCAGCTAGGATACTTTTTGTTATTTCTCGAGAACGCGGCCCACCAAAAGACTCACCTTTATAGGGTGCTGTATCACTTAGGTTAGTAACAGCGATATACTCACTCTCACCGTTACTCAGACGAGCAATAAACCAACCAAATTGTACATTATTGGCTTTGTCATAATAGTTAGAACCAGTCTTCCCATAGAGCTGAAAACGCTTAGGCGAGAGTTCAAGATAGGTTAATTCTCGTGCTGCTTTCTGAGCTAGTAACGTTGCGGGCAACTTATCTGTCCAAAGTTTTTTCATAAATTCGACCTGCTCATAGGCGGAAATTTTTAGGCCTACGGGATTGGTAGGTGGATTAAGCCAAGCTTGCGTCAGTCCACCTTTTAAATTCTTGTTACCGTATTGAAATTTGTTGAGGTAATTCTGTAGCTTCTTTGTTCCCAGCTTGGGAGTTAATCGCTGTGAAAACCACACCACCGATTCACGCATCCAGGATTTAGCATTGTGGTCTTTATTCCAAGCTTCGAGCCATTGTTTTTTTCCATCCCATTTCAATGTTTGAGTTTGATCCTTTAATATTTGAGAATCAAAAGCCATCACTGCGAGGGGTACTTTAAAAGTCGAACAGGCCGGGTAGCGCTTGCGACAAGTTTTATCTCCGATCTCATGTTCAAATTTTTGTGTTTTGAGGTTGTAGAGCAAAAAGCAGCCCTTAACGTCGCTGAAAAATTTTGTCGCCAACTCTGGTGGTTTAACGGGAGCCCTGGCACAGCTCGAAAAGAGCCACACAAACATGATCAAAAACTTGGTCATAAGCACCTGATACTATTGATTTTTTAATGCTGAAATATTACATTTTTTGAGGGCTATCGTAAAGCCAGATAAGTTTTTCACTTTTCCTCAAGTAAGAGTCGAACCCTGCCATACTTAGCTCATGAAAATAACTACCTCTCTGCTTTCGGCCACTTTGGTTTTCTCATCTATGTCAGCTTCAGCTCAGACGCTGTTGGTTTCGGATATGGATGACACGATCAAAGTTTCCTATGTGCTCGATAAGGATTCGGTCGTGGCGAATGTCGCCATGATTCATAATGTGTTTATTGGCATGCCACATCTCTATCAAGCCATTACCAAAATTCCAGAAGTAAAAACGGTTAAGTATCTATCAAACGCACCAAGGAAGATTATTGGTGATTTGCATGAGAAATTTTTGAAACTCAATCAATTTCCAAAAGGCGAATTTGTTGCTCGTGGCTGGTATGACTTGCGCACCGGTAACGCCCATAAGGTTAACTCACTTCGCAAATTTATCGGGAAGTACAAACCGAAAGAACTCATTTTGATTGGTGATAACGGCGAAGCAGATTCAGAGATTTATGCACAAATCCGCACAGAGTTTCCTAAAGTTTTGGGTCCTACTTACATACGACAGGCTTACTCATCGATTGGATTCAGTGGAAATTTCGCCAAACCACTGCAAGAAGGACAGATTCCCTTTGCGAGTAGCGTTGATATTGCGCTCGATCTATTTAAGCGTGGTTATCTTTCAGCTGAAACTGTCACAGACCATGTTTTGACAATTGTGCCTACCATTCTAAAAGAGGATGAAGATGAAAGTCGTGGAGCAACGGCTTTTCCTGAATGGTATGACTGTCGAGATTTTCATTTACCAGAATTACCTGTGCTAATTGACGCAAAAGCCAATGATCTCCTTCTTCAGTATGGAGCCAAGGTTCAAGAGCGTTGTGCGATTGAACCTTCCGACGATTAATAACTGGCCGACTTGCGTGTTGTTCAGTCAGTGGGGCAGTACAAAGACAAAAAATCTAGCGATGAGCTGGTAGATAAATTCGATTATAAAAGTCCAAAAAGATATCAAGATGCATTTGAAGCCTGTCTGGGCGCTTAGTGGTGCACCAGGTTTTACGAATGAGTCGATTGATCCCTGCACGCAACATGGCACATGAGTGATTCAGAGTAAAAATCGGATCGAAAACTTTCTTCTTGAGTTCACCCTGACCGACGATGGCGCCTCGCCCTCCGGGGTGACGAA
>JBIKNE010000161.1:0-5681 GCA_044358855.1 Bacteriovoracaceae bacterium
GCACTGTTTGATGCTATTGAACGTGATCAAATGAAACGAGGCTATCTGTGAATTTTGAAACAATTAAATACGAAATTAAAGGTGCGACTGCTCTTATCACCATCAATCGCCCGCAAGTTTATAATGCCCTCAACATTCAGGGAAAACTTGATATTGCCCAAGGTATAAATGCGGCAAACAGTGATGCCTCGGTACGTTCGATCGTTTTAACGGGTGAAGGTAAGGCCTTCTGTTCAGGCCAAGACTTAAACGATCGCACCGTCGATCCAAGCAAGGGGCCAGTAGATATCGGTCACACGCTTGAAACAGAATGGAACCCTCTGGTTGAAGCCATTCGCTCGTCAGACAAACCTGTCATCGCAGCCGTTAATGGCGTCTGCGCAGGGGCCGGGCTGTCCGTTGTGCTTGCTTGTGACTTTAAAGTTTCAGCTCCTGGTGTGCGCTTTATTGCTGGTTTCACTCAAATTGGGTTGGCACCAGATGCAGGACTTTCTTATCAACTCGTTAAGTGTATGGGTTACACTCGTGCACTCTCTTTTGCACTTAAAGGCAAACCTCTCTTAGCTGAAGATATGCTGAGTTATGGATTTGTGAATGAAATTTCCCCGACACCAGTTGAGCGTGCGCTGGAATTAGCAGGAGAACTTAATCAGCTTGCTCCCCTTTCAGTGAAACACACTAAGAAAAATTTCCAAGCCGCCGCCGAAGTGAGCTGGCTTGATATTCTCGAAATTGAAAAAAAAGCACAGCGCTTTTTAGGTTTTAGTAAAGATTATGCCGAAGGAGTCGCGGCCTTTGTCGGCAAGCGTGCTCCGCAGTTTAAAGGCGAATAAATGAAGCTCAATTCGGTTGTTGTGATCGGAGCAGGAACCATGGGAGCAGGAATTGCGCAATGGTTTGCCCAACAGATGATTCCAGCCGTTCTATGTGACAACAATTCTGAGCAAACAAAAAAAGCTATCACACAGATTCATAGCTCGTGGGACAAATTGGTTGAGAAAGAAAAACTCACCTCATGCCAAGTAAATCAAATGAAGCAACTTTTGGAAGCTCGTGAGATTACAGCGCTTCCAAAAGACACAACACTCGTTATTGAAGCTATTATTGAAAACCTAGACATTAAAAAGACGCTTTTTGCGAAGCTTGATAAGCATTTCTCGATTGAGACCATTTTTGCCAGCAACACCTCAAGCTTTCCTATCACTCAACTGGCCTCGTCAGTCTCTTCGAATAGACAAAAACGTTTCCTAGGACTGCATTTTTTTAATCCCGCGACACTGATGAAATTGGTGGAAGTCATTAAAGGTCAAGCCACCCAGGCCGGTTTGGCAGAAGAACTGTATGCATGGTTTGCCGAGCATAAGAAAGAGCCTGCCCTATGTGCAGACACTCCTGGATTTATTGTTAATAGAGTTGCACGTAGTTTTTACGGAGAGGCTCTACGCATCGTGGAGAATGAAAATGAAGTATATTGCAAAGAAGTAGACATGTTGATGCGCGAAGTGGGCGGGTTTAAAATGGGCCCATTTGAGTTAATGGATCTGATTGGAGTCGATATCAATTACGCAGTTACTTCTTCTGTTTGGGAAGCCCTTGGGAAAAATGCACGCTTTACTCCGCATCCCTTGCAAAAGAAGATGGTAGACCTTGGCCGCTTTGGCAAAAAAACTAAACGTGGGTTCTATTCATATGAATAATTGGGCTATCGACTTAACTAATGGAAGTTATCAAGACAAAGTCCATTTTCTTGAAAAGAACTCTGATAAAATGGTTTTGATGGATCTAACCTGTTTTGATCCTACAGCGTTTTATCGTCGCTTCCCACAACTCAAAGCCGTTTGCTCTACGCTTCTCTCTCACAATACCAGATGCGAACTTCATTCAGAGAATCATTTTACTGAGGCTGCTCAACTACTTAGTGAAAAAGGATTTGTCTCGGTTAGAGCAAGCTTCCTCAACCCAGGCTTTGTCGTTCCTCGCACGATTGCGACTATCGTAAACGAGGCTTTTTTTACTCTTGATCAGCAAGTTGCCAATGCTGATGACATTGATCGTGCAATGATATTTGGAGTGAACTACCCTAAGGGACCATTTGCCTGGGCCCGTGGCCGTGAAAAAATTGTTGTACAGGTTTTAGATCTACTCTATCAGCTTAAAAACGATGAAAGATACATTGTTAGCTCAATGCTGAGAAAACAGGCTTCACTTATTTAGCCCAATCAAAAATAGCAGGCATTTGCTCAAGCGGGTTTTTAACCGCCGTCATTTTATATTTTTCACACAATTCTTGATATATCTCTGGAACCGGACGCTCTGGTTTAAGTAGCGTATGGTATGCCATTTCTTCACAGGAGATATAGACCAACGCAAGGGGTGATACACTTGGCGAAACTCGCTCTGGCAAGCGATCACCTTGTGGATGGCCGTGATGTTGGGCCACTAAAGTGGCGATGTCCTTGGTAACAAATGGCACACCACTTAATTTAGCTGCAGAAAAAGCAGCATGCCCTGAAACATTAAGCATCTCATCAGGAGTTAGCTCTTTAAGGCTATCAGCTGTTCTTAAATGAATCCAAAGCGGATTGGTAAGGGCCATATCCGCAAACATTGCGACTCCATTGAGTTTCTTGACCTGCTCTTCCTTACTTGTCCAATCTGTTAGCATAACATGTTGGGTACAAAGAAGTGATGTGAGGCGTACCAATTTATAGTGAAAACTTAAGGCAGGATCAGTCGAGAGCTTAGTCCACCATCCCTTAAGCTCATCGCTTGAAGCCGCCATACAATTTTTTGCTAATTCCGTCATCCACCCTTCACAGATACTTACCATTTGGCCCTTAACGCCCATTTTTTGGGTAATTTCAAAAATAGATGCAAAGACTTCTTCAGATTGCTTAATTGTCTCTACACCACGAGCAATCGAAGTTCGTACTCGAGAACCTAGTTGCTCGATTAGTTTTTTTGAAAAATCTTTAACTCGATCTCTTTCCACCCAAAAGTCTTTAACGTTTTTACTTTGATAACTGGCAATAGCACTCGCTTCAATCGATTCACCTGCCAAAAATCGTCTGACCCAATGGGGTTTTCCGTCTTTTGTCATTTGCAGAAAAACATCCACATTAAGTGTGTCGAAATGTGAAAATAGATTAATCGGCATTGACACGTACTGACTGCTGGATGCTATCTCCGCTCCTAACTTGTCATTAACGAGTTCGAGGACTTTTGACCAGTCTTGAGATCGAAAAGAAATTTTTGGTGCAAAATCCTGTGCCGGATCACCGATTCCAACAACCATCGTAGTTGGACTTAACTTTCTAGGGATTTGTTTGAAATATTTACCTGAAGAATCATCTTCCATAATGAAGACATCTAATTCGCCTAATTGTTCTGCAAACTGAATTGCTTCAGCGATGTCCGCTTTTAGCACAACGCTAACATCAGTTCGAACGCCTAATTGCGCAACAATTAGATCTGCAAGTTCGCTGGTAAAAACACAGCCGACTACATGCTTCATTACATTCCTTTAACTTTTAAATAAAAAAACCCGGCATTCGCCGGGTTTTAAAAATTTTGCAGGAAATTTTCTAATTAGCCAATCAACTTAAGAGCGTTTTGGCCGTTAGCATTTGCTTGCGCTAATACTGAAGTACCAGCTGCATTCAAGATGCTGTTCTTAGCTTGCTGTGCAGTTGCGTCAGCATAGTCAACATCACGGATACGTGAGTTAGCTTGACTGATGTTCTCAACGTTGATCTGCAAGTTGTTACTTGTAGAGATCAAACGGTTTTGAATCGCACCCAAGAATGAACGGTAACCAGAGACCTTCTCAATTGCTTGGTCAACGTTTGCAAGAGAAGTTTGAGAACCTTCTTTTGTCGAAACATCAAGTTCAGCAACACCCAAATCATCGATACGAGCATTGACCACATTTGAGTCGTAGCCAATGCGATCTTGGAATTCGTCGTTATTAACGCCGATTTGGAAGTCATACTTTTTGCCATTACCATCAAGTAGCTTTTGTCCGTTAAACTCAGTCACTTGTGAAATACGATCCAATTCTAGCTTCAAGCTTTGGTATTCCATGTTCGTCATACCGCGTTCAACATCACCAACAGTGTCCGAAGCAGTTTGGACGGCCAATTCACGCATACGAGTCAAGATCGAAGAAACTTCGTTCAAGCCACCTTCAGCAGTTTGAATCATCGAGATACCGTCGTTGGCGTTTCGGTCCGCTTGTTTCATTGAGCGGATGTTAGCCTTCAACTTTTCTGAAATTGCCAAGCCAGCTGCATCATCAGCCGCCTTAGTAATTCGTGAGCCCGATGAAAGCTTTGAGAGATTGCTCTCGCTTTCACGGTTGTTGACCCCTAAGCTACGCTGAGCTGAGATCGACGCAATGTTAGTATTAATACGAAAACCCATCAGAATCCTCCTTGGTTGTAAATCCCTCACCACATCCCTGGTGATTCTTTTTCCCAACCTTGAGAAACAGATGAGCTTCCATGCTCTGGTTTTTATATCGCCTTCCCATATGGGATAGACGGTCAACTTTTCGGAGTAGTAAAAAAGAACTTAAGTCAGTCGCAATTATATTTCACAAATTTTGTTTTATTTTTTGATTTACCTTAGACTTCAATTGTTTAGACTTTTCCGACTATTTCACTTGCTTCTAATTTTGTAGTCTGTTCTGTTAGAATAAAGCCATGAAGTCACATTTCCAGCGTGTTTTAGTCATCCAATCAGTACCTGAATTAGCGGCTTATACCTGCGGCTTGCTGGATGATATTGGCTTTCGACATGTGATTGAGGCCCGCGATGCCGAGCAAGCCGAAAAATTACTGAAGAACGCTGAAGAAAAAAATCGTCCTTTTCAAGTTATCATCTGCGATGACGCGATTCCAGGTGGAGCCCTGCCAATAGAATCAATCTCCAAGCTCACACCTCTGCTGGTTATTTCTGAAGCACAAAATCCTACCAATTTAAGACTGGCTGCACGCCTTGGATTGCGTGGTTTAATTTTCAGGCCCTATGGCAGGGTGCAATTTGAGGAAGCGCTTAGAGCGGTTCTCACGACCTAATTAAAGTCCTTGTACGGAAGATTATGTAGTCCCGTCCAAACCCTCAAATCAAACTCGACATGGTTCTCAAATTGAGTGACATCAACGTTGTCTTCAAAGGATGCAATACGCGCATATGGCAGCGACTGTGACTCTTGGCCTTGGGATAAATCAAGGTTCACCATCTTTGTCCAGGTACCTGTGTTGATAAAAGCAGTTCCATCTGTAAACAATCGCAAACCTGGATTGTGAGTATGCCCTACGATGAGTAGTCGAGCTTGTGGTTTTTGAGCAAAGAAGTCTCTCGTAAGTGTCTCGAAATCTTGAAACAATGTTAATTCTCTAATCAGATCTCCAATCACTCTCTTCCACCCTACTTTCAGTTTTAGATAATACCAAAAGCGAACCATGAAATAGTAATGAATATTAGAAAGAATAAATCTCAAAGTGAAAAACGTGTCAAAGATTAAGCCATGAATAATAAAATGTTTAATCGGCCGGACGGCATTGATATGCGGTCGCTCTTGTTTGTAGCGATTAATCACGTTGATAACGTAATAAGACCCCCATGAAGGGATAAAATACCGGCCACCACCTTGCGCCTCGACGACAGAAGTATCCGGA
>JBIKNE010000398.1:0-2930 GCA_044358855.1 Bacteriovoracaceae bacterium
TGTGAAATTGTTAAAAGGGTTTTTTTTGCATTTGCAAAAAAGTTCCTCAACTCTAGGTCAAACGACGCCGAAACTCAAAGCACCAGTTTATTTAACTTTCTCTAAGGATGGATTTATGCAGAGAATGTCTCATGTAGTTCGTATGATGGTCCTTGCCATTATGACTACCCTCGCCGTGAGCTGTGGCTCACAACCTGAACTTCCACAGATCAATGGAATTAAGGGCCCTTTGTTTAACGTCCAAGACGGTAAAGTGCTTATTTCGGTTACTTTTGAACAGTTGGAACTTGTTGGCGGCGGTACTTTCCCAATCTCTAAAATGCCAGGCTCTCAGTTCGAGCTCGCTCCAGCTCAGTTTGGTGGAACTTTAATGCAAGTTTCTTTGGATGTTTCAGATATCGACAACACAGACTGGGGCCTAGTTGATCCAACAACTCTTCCAGGTGGCCGTCCGCTTCCAGGAATCGTTGGCGGTAAATTGCCAGCTCTTGCTATGCAAGTTGAAGAATTGAACGATGCAACTTTCTACGTTTCTAAGCAAGTCTTCGGCTTCTTTGTTCCGTTCAAAGTTGATGCTTCAGGTGCCATCGTGACTTTCCGTCTCAATATGGACAATAAGCACATTGGTAACATCTCTTTGGTTGGTAACGACCAGAGTGGTGAAAACGGCGGTCTACTTCTTCTTATGAACCTCAACAAAGACGGCAAAGCTCGTCTTAAGAAGTTGATCGACTATTCTAAGAAAAAGCAGAACAAAGGTAAGTTGTTCTAATTTCGACTAGTTATCTCAAGAGGGCCCCTTTGGGGGCCCTTTCTTTTTTTCACACTCTCCCCGCCTGCCTCCTTTGACCCCTTATCATCTAAAGATGAAAACTTTATTTTTGAGCACCCTGTTACTAGTCGCTGCCTGTGGCAAGAAAGCGGAAGAAACCGCTAAAAAGGCGACTGAGTCCAACATCCCTCAATTAGAGAATCTCACTGAGAGTGATAATCTGCGCCACGCGGTCGAAGGCAATGATCCCCGTAGTGTTAAAACACTTTTGCGTCGTGGAATAAATCCCGAACTCTTATTTGCCGATGGTTCGTCTTTACTCACTTATGCCATCACTCACAACTATGCTTCGATTGTGGAAGTACTCCTTTTAAGTGGTGCCGATCACGGCCGTCGCGATAAAAATGGCCTGATGCCGATCTTTGCGGCGCTCGATATGAAAAATCCCATCCTCGTTCGTCTTTTGGTGGTCAATGGCGCTGCCATCAATATTCGTGATCCCTATGAGCGCACACCTTTAATGTTGGCGATTAAGGCCGGCGAAGAGGCCTTAGCAAAGTGGTTGATCGAGCGTGGCGCTGAAGTAGATGCTCGCGATTCACGCGGCCGTGATGCTGTTCAATACGCTCAAGACAATGGCTTTCCTGGTCTCGCGAACTCAATTCGCGTTCGAATTGAGCTCATCATAGGTGTCACTAACACTGATCTCTTGCGTGAGCTCTTAGAGATGGGTGATATCGATGGTGTGCGCTTTTTGTTAGGCGAGAAATCCGACATTCTTCAGATGCCCATGATGCCAAGTGCTTTGCATCTCGCAATTGAAATTGCCGATGTTGAGAAGGCCGCCTTAGCAACAAACTTGTTGCTCTCTTATAATATTGATCCGAAAGGCAGCGAAATTGATACCCATCCACCTATCTCTCATGCTGCCTTATTGGGACGCATCCCTTTAATGAAGATTCTGATTGAAGCGGGCGCTGATAAGAATCAACTGGATAAAGAATCACTCTCTCCTCTCATTCATGCCATCATGGAGTATCAAGAAGAGGTGGTGGAATATCTGGTAACTCTCAAAGCGAAAAAAGACTACACCGTTAAAACTGGTAACACCTCGGTTAAATTCGAGGCCTGCTCTTTTGCTCGTAAGGCCCGCGAACAAGCTGCCGATTCAGTGCAACTGGATGTGACAGAAAAGATGATGCAGCACTTGGGCTGCGGCATCAGGTGGCTGTTTTTCTGGTAAGCACTGGGATCAACAGCATCCCGGGCATAGCGATCACGGTACAGAATAAAAAGAACATATTCCAACCCATCATTTCTGCCATCACCCCTGTGGGTGATGACAGTACAGTGCGCGGCACTGCCATGAGTGCAGTGAGAAGTGCGTACTGAGTGGCAGTAAATTTCTTATTGGTCATACTTGCCATAAAAGCACTGTAGGCACTGGTACCAAGGCCCGCTGAAAAATTCTCAAAGCCAATCACAATTGAGAGATTGAGCATGGAGACTTCAGACACTGATAGCCATGAAAAACCGGCCGTAGAAATGGCCTGCAAAAAGCCAAAAAACCATAACGATTTAAGATTGCCCCAGCGCATGCAAAGGATGCCACCCAAGATGCCACCGCCTATCAATGCAAAAAG
Source organism: Bacteriovoracaceae bacterium (assembly GCA_044358855.1). Taxonomy (GTDB): domain Bacteria; phylum Bdellovibrionota; class Bacteriovoracia; order Bacteriovoracales; family Bacteriovoracaceae; genus UBA6144. Next base: position 2,416 of record JBIKNE010000398.1, read on the forward strand.
ACCCAGACCTTTCACTACGGTAGCGATATCAGTTTTGGTATAGCCCTTTAAAAGCATAAAGGGCGTGGTCATATTAGCGGCCATGCTATCGCCGACTTTATAAAGTAAAATAAATGCTAAAACAGTGAGAGCGCCATCGCGTTTAAAAAATTCAACGAAGGGTCCGATCACCGCTTCTTGCAGTGTGCGCGGTTGCTCAAGCTTAGCATCTTCTTTCGGAGCAATCAGGGTAATGAGTAAACCGACGGACATGGCAATCGCCATCATTTGATAAACCAAGGGCCAGTTTGGAGCACCTTCAATCGTCTTCCAGTTATCGGCCATTAACAGCGCCAAGGCACCGGCCACGAGAATACCAATACGATACCCCACCACATAAAGTGATGAGCCCAAACCTAATTCTTCTTCCGAGAGAATTTCGCGGCGATACGCATCGATAGTGATGTCTTGGGTGCTACTTAAAAAAGCAATCACGATAGCGGTGATCACCACAGCTTCAATATTAGCGGCCGGAT
>JBIKNE010000162.1:0-5671 GCA_044358855.1 Bacteriovoracaceae bacterium
TCTTGGACGCTAACGAGCGTCGTGATCGTTCGAAATGCACACTCTTCATCTGTGAAGGTGACTCAGCGATCGGAGGCCTACGTTCGGCCCGTGAAAAACTCACTCAAGGCGGCATTGCTCTTAAGGGTAAGCCGATGAACGTTTCACAAGCTTCGATCAAAGAAGTTATTGAGAACCAAGAATTTGCGGACATCATGGCCTCAATTGGCCTTATCATTGGACAGAAGGTTGATCCTAAAGAGCTTCGTTATACCAAGATCGTTTTCCTCGCTGACTCAGACGTCGACGGTGGACACATCAATACGCTTCTCACCAACTTCTTCTTCACGTTTTGGCCGGAATTATTCGAGATGAACATGGTGCAAGTGGCGAAAGCTCCTTTGTTCGAAGTCATCACCGATAAAGGCACCATCTACTGTGAAGTTCAGTCTGATTTAGACAAATTGAAAGCGCGCAAAGACGTCAAAATCAAAGAAATCCAGCGCAACAAGGGCCTTGGTGAAATGAGCCAAGAGGCCTTCAAGCATGTGCTTCAGCGTAAAGATTGGACCAAAATCACAGTCAAAGATATGAAGTCTGCCAAAGATATGTTGGAGACGTGTTTTGGAAAAGAATCTCAACTTCGAAAAGATCTTTTGATCGATTCGGATGAGATTGAAGTGGACTTGGATAACTTGATTGCCGGTAATAAGGCACGTGCCAAGGCCCAGAAGAAAGCAGCTAACCAGTTAAGGGCATAAAAAATGGAAGAAAAATTTCTCCCCTCAATGGCATCCGTGCCACTCGCGGCACTGGTAAAAGAAGAATACCGCATCTATCAAATCTATACTTTGATGGACCGCGCGATCCCTTATTTGCAGGATGGTTTGAAACCATCACAGCGCCGGATTCTTTATACGCTTTGGAAAAATTCTAATAAAGGTCTCGTCAAGGTCAGCTCTCTTACGGGCCTAGTTTTAACTCTGCACCCGCATGGTCCTGCTTCGGTGGAAGCTTCGATTGTGAACTTGGCGCAAGACTTCTGTTTCTCGAATAACTATCCACTCTTGGATAAAAAAGGTTATTTCGGCGAACGCATGGAGACACAGGCCGCCGCCGCTCGATACATCGAGTGTAAACTTGGTAAAGTGGCCGAGTTGTTGTTGTTTGATGACATGAACCAAGTTCAGATGGTGCCGAACTACGACGAAAAAGTCATGGAGCCAGTAGGTCTGTTGCCAAAACTTCCTTTGATGCTCCTAAACGGTGCTGAAGGGATTGGGACTGGTTTCTCATCTGTTATCCCGAGCTTCAATCACAAAGATATTATCAAATCCATGATGTCTTATATCGAGGGCAATAAGCCTCGCAAAATTAAGCCATGGGTGCGCTACTACACAGAATCGATTGAAATCGACGAAAAAAATCGTGTGCTCTTCAAGATGGGCTTTAAGCAAGTCGGCGACAAAGTCTTCATCGTGGAACTTCCCCGCGGCTACGATGCTCAGCGACTCTATCGCCATTTGAATAAGCACATGGAGCGCGACTATCTCAAAGACTATATCGACTCATCAGTCGATAACGAAATTCGTGTCGAGTTGATCTTCAAGCGCGGCCAACAACCGACTCTAGAAGAAGTCGAAAGAGAGATGGGCACGGTTTCATCACTGGTGCCGAACTACACGCTGATTAATGAAAAAGGCGTGAAGGTTTTTGATACCGTGGAAGAGATTTTAGAAATCTTCACCGCGCAACGCCTCTTAGTGACGAAGCGCCGTTATGAGCTTCTCATTCAAGACTATGAAGCGCGTTTGCAGAAAAATAACGAGATCATTCGCTTCATTAAAGAAAAGCATTACGGAATCGCTGAAAAGAAGGCCAACCGCAAAGACTACGTTGATTACCTCACCAAAGAGAAATTCACCTACGCAGAATACCTTGCGGACATGGCGATCTATCGCATGACCAAAGAAGAAGTTGAAAAGCGTCAGCTCTTGATCAAAGACGAGACAAAAGCACTTGCTGAGTTCCGTCGTATTTTGAAGTCTCCTGAACTCATCAAGCAAAAGCTCATCGACGAACTCAAAGACGTCGACGAAAAGCTTTCTGCCATTATGGATGAGAAAGAGAAGGACAAGAAAAAGGCCTTCGCTCGCGCCAGCAAACCGCCGACAAAAACCCGCCAGTAAGATGAAAGGGGGAGAGTAATCTCCCCCTTTTTTTATCAGAATATAATCTTAAGAATAAATTGCGAAAGCGATCTTCTTTGTCCGGTATAATGGTTTAAATATCATTATGTCGGAGTTAAAGAGTGAAGCTGGGCCTCTATATATTTCTGTTTTTAACTCCGATCGTGCACGCTTCATCCGAGTGCTCTAAAACTCAATTAGAAAGTTTTTTTGAAAGTAATGAAGATATTCTTTTTCTCTCACCTGACAATTCATCAGATGAAAAAGTACTCGTAGAGAAGTCATTGAAGTGGGGTCATTTTTCAGGACGAAAATTCAACTATAGCTTTGATGAATCTAATCAAAAATTCAAAATTAAGAACTTAGCTAAGTACATTTGGGGCATTAAACATATTGAGGCAGGTCATTTAGAGTTATCAGTGGATAATTGTCTCCCGAAAGAAAAAGCTTCAGATGTTGAAGTCGTTTACAAAGCTTGGCGAAAGAAAAACCTAAGCGATTTAAGTAATGCTATTTACGAATTTGATCTCAATGAAATAGTCCTCTCGGCTGCGACAAAGCGCTATTATAACAAAAACGGTGAACTCGATATTGCTGCTATCGAAATGTTGTATAAGCTCAAGTGGGATGAACTCATTAATGTCATTTTAAGTCACGACATCAAAATAAATGCGGCCCAGGCTCCTGAGGTTATAAAGTATGCCATTGAGAAAAATTCATCAGATTTTTTAGATATTGCTCTTCGATCAAAGATCGATTTGAGCAAAGTCATTTTATCTAATGGCGTAAGACCAAAAGGATACGCAATCCTTTTTAAGACAGGAGAAATCTACAGGAAGCTATATAGTTTAAATCCTCAGCTTGAAGAGTTGGACAGCTATGGTAACAACACTTTCGCTTATCTTTTACTAATGCCGAAAGAGTTAAGGAACCATTATTACGCGGACAGATTTTATTATGACGAAATTATAATCAGTGAATTCCAAAAAGCTGGTAAAACGGTGGCGCTAGCGAAATTACCAAGATTCGTTGAGCCTACTTCCCTGGAATTTGTTAAGGACTTGGACAATAAGTTGTTCTTTACTAGGCGCCACTCCAAACCATCGGCATTCCCTCATCAATCGAAATATTTTGCGGAGCCGGATGCAAACCTTCCAGGAAGTGATGTTGACATTAAAATCACTCAAAGGCTTAAAGAGATTAAAGAAACAAAATCTAAATTAAAATCAGATTTGGGATGGATAAAGTATCTTGAGTTATTTTATGGATTGAAGCCAGATCTCTATAATGAAGCCCTGACTCATTATTCATTAATAAAAACAGAAGATCTCCTGGAATTGATAGACCCATTAACTGGCAAACAGTTCTGCTTCCTGGACAGAATTATCTCCAAGCTCAATCAACGACCAGAACTCTTTGAAAAACTTTTGCCATTTTTATCAATGAGATGTCCGTCTTGGCCGACTCAATCTTCCACAGCATTCCATGAAGCCTATAGAAGAAGTACATATAATTTTTGGCAGAAGGAAGAATATAACAAGGTTTTGCGTCCATATATCAATACCATTTCGAAAGAAGATGTTCTTGCTAGAATTCTTACTGCGAATATTTCAAATAGGGATATATCTTCAAATATTCTACGAAATGTATTATACGATTTGGATCTAATTGCGAAAAGTAATCTACATATTAATAAAATTGTAAATGAACTTTTTAAATTGAATCAGTTAGGTGATGTTGCAAATTCACTTAGGTTAGGGTTGAGCGATAGGAGTCTAATTGAAAAACTGCAAAGTGCCACAAGTAATCACAGTGTCGGAAATTCAGATGTTTCATACGCAATGTTTGAGCCCCTATCACGTTTGTACCTTAAAAAAGCTCTTTGGGAGTTACTAGTAATCCCAAAAAGCAAAAAATCAAAAGTAATAATCGGAAACAATAGAAGTTATTACGCTTGTGGCAAGAGCAAGGAGAGCTCTGTATTTAACAGACCAAACGGCAAGAAGATTAAAAGTTTTGATATATGCAAAAATTTAAAAATCACTGGTTATGAAGCATCTGTCACCTTAGGCACACCGTTTGGACTCATCTACAAATGGGACAATGATTGGCTTTTATTCATAGAAACGAATCGCCAGTATAATGAATATGGTGAGGTAAAAGTAAGTAAGTTTGATGGAGTTGTCGGTTATATTAAGTGGTCGGATATGTTGACGCCTTTTAGCTTATCAGATGGAAGATATGAAATTGCTTTAGCTAAGGGAAGCATCGATAAGGTGGAAGTGAATAATAGCCATTTTATAAATTCGGGAAATCTGAGCCCATGTGGTGGAGCTTTGGTTCCAGAAGTAACTGTATATCCAAATAACACAAGTCTCTCCTCAGATTATGAGCATTTTCTCATGCCCGCAGGATTTGCAAGCCGGAAAACGGTACTCAAGAGGAATCTTTCAATGAAGCTAGATTACTATTCTTGTAGCAGTTGCCATGCTGAATAATGGATGGAGGCTTTTAGTGAAAAAGATAGTGGTTCTCTTGTTATCATATATTTTCTTGTATACAAGCGCATTTGCCTCAATGTGTGAGGTTAAAAGCTTCGAAGAATTCTTCGCTAAGAATCTCGACATTATTGTTCCTTCAGATAGCGACAACACACCAAACAGCATTCGTATCAAGAAAAGTATCTTTCATTATTTTATCGTCGGCCGTGATTTGCCGGTTGAAATAAAGAAGGATGGGAAAGTCATTGATCTGAACGAGAAAGAAATAAGTAAATACATCTGGGGTGTAGAACGGCGTTCACCTGATAAACATGAGCTTACTGTAAAGAACTGCGTGTCAAAAGCAGACTTAGAGAATCTAGAAAAAGATTTTAAAGTTTGGCGTAGAAAGAACATGAGTGCGCTGGGGAATGCTATTCATGAACTTGATCTAGTTAATGTGGTTAAGGCGATTGATCAAAATAAAATTTATAATAAAAATGGCGAACTAGACTTTCGATCGATAAGAATGATTCTGCGAATGAATTGGGAAGACGCTATTAAAGTACTATTAAGTAGAGAGCTAAAGTTATCAAAAAATATTGAGCCTAGACTCATTGAACTAGGGATTGAGTTAGATAATTTTGAGTTATTAGAGAAGCTCGCAAAGTCGAAAGTAGATTTTAATCAAATTTTGTTCAATGGACTCAAGCCTCTAGGATATTCACTAGTCAGGATGAGGAACATGCATGTTGATTTTAGTTATAGGATTGTAAAGCTAATCGTTGAAACAGGGCAAGATATGTACGATGTTGACGGCCTTGGAAATTCGAATGGAGTATATCAGTTTCTGGAGACGGATCAATTTAGCGGAGGTTTTGGTTGTTCATTTCATAGTCCACCGAAGATGATTGTTACCCACAAGGAGAAGAAGTTAACGCTAAAGCTTCTGCCTACTTTTTTGAAATTTCGAGATCAGAAATGCTTGAGTGAACTTAAATTATCTGCGGCGAGGCTAGGTAT
>JBIKNE010000163.1:0-5649 GCA_044358855.1 Bacteriovoracaceae bacterium
CGACTCTCCGCTCTTGGCCGATTTCAAAGAAAAACTCAAATCTCTTAAAATCAGAAATAGCGAAAAAGCTGATCTGCTAAAGTCGCTTGAAGCTGCACTCTTAAGTTCTGTTAAACCTGGTTATGAAGCACTTATCGCTAAACTTACTGAACTCGAACCTCTCGCTCCAGTTGAAGGTGCCGCCACCGCTCTTCCTCGTGGCAAAAGCTACTACGCAAATCGCTTGAAGCGCATGACCACCACGGATATGAGCGCTGATGAAATCCATGAGCTGGGTCTCAAAGAAACAGCACGTATTCATGATGAAATGCGCACGATTATGAAGAAAGTGAAATTCAAGGGAGACCTCAAAGAGTTCTTCCAATACATCAAGACTTCACCGAAATTTGTCTACACCAGCACCGCTCGTGGGCGCGCTCAGTATCTCTCTGATAGCAACAAGGCGATTGCAAAAATCAAGAAAGCGCTTCCGTTGATGTTTAACACTCTTCCGAAAGCTCCTTTGATTGTGAAAGCTGTCGAACCATACCGTGAGAAATCTGCCGGACTCGCCTTCTACGAAGGCCCCAGTGAAGATGGCACTCGTCCAGGTATCTACTATGTGAACCTCTACGATATGCCAGCAGCGACACGCTATGAACTCGAGGCCCTCGCTCATCACGAAGCACTCCCAGGGCACCATATGCAGATCTCAATTGCTAAAGAGCTGGAAGGAATTCCTAATTTCAGAAAGCATGGTGGCTATACCGCTTACTCGGAAGGCTGGGGTCTTTATGCAGAACTCCTTCCGAAAGACTATGGCTTCTACACAGATCCTTACTCAGACTTCGGCCGTCTTGCGATGGAGCTATGGCGTGCCGCTCGTCTCGTGGTGGATACTGCCGTTCACACCAAGGGCTGGACTCGCGAACAGGCTATCAAATGGCTCGATGATAACACCTCAAGCCCTCACACAGAGAACGTGCGTGCTATCGAGCGCTACATCGTCATGCCGGGCCAAGCGACGGCCTACAAGATTGGCATGCTGAAAATTTTGGAACTTCGTGAGAAGGCCAAAACAGCATTAGGTGCAAAATTTGATATCCGCGCTTTTCATGACGAAGTCCTAAAAGACGGAGCTGTGCCGATGAGTGTGTTGGAAGAAAAAATTAACGCTTGGATTAAACGAATCTAGTAATTAATGGGTGGGCCATATAATGCAAAGTGGCCCACCCTTTATGTACGTTCTCTATATCCTGGAAATTTTATAGTCTTGTTATCAAACTTAAAACTCTTTGATAATTACAGAAATGTTAAAAATTTCCCTATTTACCCTCTTGCTACTCAATATAACCTTAGCCCTCGCCCAAGAGAGCTTCTGCACTCCAGTTCCAGAATCAAAGACATATATTAATCCAGACTTCTCTCGCCCTTATCCGCGCGAAGTGAGTTTTGAATGTACATACAATTGCACACGACAAGGTAGAGTTGAAAAAGTAAAGGCCGTCACAACTACCATGGTGAGAGATACGACTGAGGATGCCCGCAATACAACTTGCTTAGGTGTGAAGATGAAGCAAGTACCTTGGGGTTGGGAACTAGATGGCTACGAAGCTTTTTATGCCTTTAATGCCAGCATGGTCGAAATGAAGCGCTATGCTTTTGAAAATCTCAAGCGAAATACTAAAGTTGAAAATGAACAACTGCTAAAACTTAAAGAAACCCTGACCTACGTGGCGAACAATTTTCTACTCACTAACGTAGAAAGCTTCATGAATGCGGCCAAAGAGATGCAGGCGATTGCCAATGAGCTTCCTAGTAAAACCACAAAACTTGATTTGGTGATTAAGCAGATCGTGGCCTTACGTGGACAAATTCCACCAGGTGCCTCGGCTGCGACTTTGCTTTATATGCAGATCAATACCCACGCACATTGGCGAATTCCCACTTATCTCTATCAGTGATCAAGCTCGATTTGTTTTGTCGCTTTAGCACCTAACTCTTTCAGCTTCTCTAGACGAGAAACAATATTACCTCTGCCAGTATTGAGCTTTGAGAAGGCCTCATCATAGTGCTTGTGCGTGACATCCATCGAGCCTTTTACCTTCTCCATATCAGCCACGAAGCCGACAAATTTATCGTAGAGTTCTCCCGCTTGACGGGCAATCTCAAAGGCATTTTTATTTTGCTTCTCTTGCCGCCAAATTGATTCAATTGTACGCAGAGTCACCATGAGTGTCGTGGGAGATACAATAATGATTTTACGATCCCAGGCATAATTAAAGATTTCTGAGTCCGTCTGTAAGGCGGTAGCAAAAGCCCCTTCTACAGGAACAAACAATAATACAAAATCCGGAGTAAGGAGTTTCTCAAGAAGGTGATACTTCTTATCCGAAAGACCACTCACATGGCGCTTCAATGAAGTTGTAAAATCTTTCAAGGCCAGAACTTGCTCGGCCTCATCCATTGAAGAAATATAGCGCTCATAGCTCACCAGACTCACTTTTGAATCGATGATGATATGCTTTCCTTCAGGAAGATGAATGATAACATCTGGCCGTGAGCTATTACCCTCGCCATCTTTCAGCTGCATATCACTACCCTGAAGGACATATTCCTCACCGGCTCTAAGCCCTGAAGCCTCAAGCACCTTCTCGAGAATCAACTCTCCCCAATTTCCCTGCATCTTAGTATCACCGCGCAAAGCACGCGTGAGATTTTCGGCATCAGAACTGAGTTTTTGATTTAATTTCAGGATATGAGCTATTTCCGTTTTCAGTGTGGTCGCTTCTTTCATTTCGTCTTCACGGTACTGAGTGACCTTTAGTTGAAATTCGTTAAGCTTTTCCTTGAACGGATCCAGCATGCGCAAATTATCTTTTTGAATATAAACCATCTTCTCGTGGAAGATTTTATTGGCGAGTCCTTCAAACTCTTTCCCTAAGCGATCTTTCATATCTTTAAGATCACGAATCTTTTCTTCAGATGAGCGCTGTGTTTCTTTAAGAGTAGCATTCTCTGTCGATAAATAAAGAATCTGCCCTTGAAGCCTCTCTACTTGATTGGCCTTACTTCTGAGGATATAAATCAAGATCGCCGAACCAAATACACAGCCAACAGTAAAAGAAAGAATTTCCATTCGGCTACTCTCCCTGTTTTGTGAGGGCCTGGATAATTAACTGGCGAAGTGGCTCGTAGCCAAAAGTTGTGAGAGGTACGCCGTTAACGAAGAACGAAGGAGTCATGCGCACACCCAACGTCTGACCCTCTTGAGTGTCTTGTTTAATAATCTCTTCAATTTCTGGTGAACTCATTTCTGCTTTCAGTTTTTCAATATCGAGATCAAGCTTTGAAATATAATTCCAAACTAATTCAGGTCTAGGATTGTGATGATCACCCCATTGCGGCTGGTACTGATAGAGCGTATCAAGCGTTTCCCAATAACGATTTTGCTTGCGGGCAGCTTCTAGGATTTGAATGGCAAAGCGAGAGTTTGGATGAAACGGAGCATATCTAAAAACAAAGAGTACCTTGCCTTGAAATTCCTCTAATAACATCTTTGTCATAGGGTGAAAGGCACGGCAGCTCTCACACTCAGGATCAAAGAACTCGACAACTGTAACGGGCGCCCCTTCACGGCCTAGGCGAGCGGCAGTTCTACGAATCAGAATATCAGAAGAAGTTTTAGTGATTTCACTCACACGAGCGACTTCTCTATTTTCAAGAAAGCGCTTACCAAAGAAAAAACCTGCAACTGCTAAAGCGATAACTCCTACGACGAGGAATGCGCGATTAAACTTCATAAGACTTCCTTAAATGAATGAGGCCACTGAGTATAATAGTAAAAGCGACCAATGAGAGTAAGGGAATTGTAATAAAACCTAGCCACTCAAGCAGAACCGTCGTGCATGAAATACCCTGAGTGCAAGGGGCCATATGCTCAGGAATAAGCTTGTAATAAAGAAGATTATGATAAACCGCGATCCCCCATCCGATCAAGGCCAACGGTAGAGCATAGCGAATAACTTTTAGATCAAGTGGAAAGAGCGCCAGACCAAAAAGTAAAACTAAAGGGTACATGGCAATACGTTGATACCAACACAAGAGGCAGGGTGGCAGCATCATCACTTCGCTAAAAAACAAACTACCCGTTGTTGCGGCTACACTCACGAACCATAGCCCAAAAAGTTTTAACCAATTATCCATGAGCTTTCTCCCAACTATGATGATCGGTATTGCGGTAGCGAGAATGTACTTCAGAGGATTGATCAAAAGAAATCAGACCTTGATCAAATTTTATCAGATGACAACCGATAGCTCGTCCCAACCCACATGGAACAGCATTTCCGATTTGCTTGTACTGCTGTAAAACTTTTCCTGCAAACTTATAAGTTTTGGGAAAAGTTTGAATAGCGGCGTATTCTTCAACAGACAATGGACGATCAAACTCTGGGTGACACAGATCCGTTGCCGGCATTGTAGGTGTTGTGACAAGTGTAGGCGCGGGAGAATCCCAAGCAAGACGGCGATAAAAACCTGTTCGCCCTCCTCCAGAATGAAGACTCTTCCCCATAGCAGCTTCTTTATATTTTTCAGGAAGACTGCGCCAGTTTTGTCCAGGCCCCAACATTTTAAAAAACTTCAAACGCTTTTCAGGAAAATTCACATGTGTGTGAGTTTGATCTTTTTTTAATCGACCAATCGCATCGGCGACCGTTAACCAGCGTTTCTTTCCCGGCATCGCTTTTTCAGCATGAGTTGCTTTCAAAAGTGGAACTTCCACACCGTCCCGACTTGCGATCATCACGACGCGCTCTCGAATTTGGGGAACTCCAAAATTAGCCGCATTGTAAAGCGTAAAAGAAACACGATATCCGGCCTTATTGAGTTTGTTGATAATAAACTTCAACGCTCCACCTGGAAGCTCATCTCGAGTTAATGGAGCAAAGCCATCCCCTCTCTGTTCATGGGGACGATGCTTGAGTGCCGCCGATAAAAGTCCACGGACATTTTCAATGACTGCATACTTGGGCTGAAGGCCTTCAATCAGATCGATAAAATGAATGAAAACGTTGCCGCGATCATCATTAAGTGAGTTTCTTTTGCCCGCCGTAGAAAATGCCTGACAGGGAGGCCCTCCCACAACGGCAAACAGTTCACCTTTTTTAAGCTGATGATCTTTGAGTAATTGTTTGGCCAAGAGTTCACGGATATCAGACTCGTATAATTTCACCTGAGGACGATTGAGCCGAATTGTTTGGCAAAAAACTTTTTCAACTTCATTAAAACTTACCGCCTCTAGACCTGCCTCTTCTAGGCCTAAGTCTAGGCCCAAAGCTCCTGAGAAAAATGACATGTATTTGTAGGCCATGCCCTCTAGGCTACACAAAGCCCAACCCTTCTCCCAGAGGGAGCCTTAAACTTCTAAGCGACAGAGGGAAAATGTCAAAAAAGTGACTCTCCCCCAGTCGAAACTGGGGGAGAAAATGAGATTAGTAAACTGAACCATCGGCGCGGTAACACTGCTGCCCTTTTTCTGCTGTGTCGGCATACTGCTCAGTGAAGCTGGTAACATCACCGCTTGAGTCAAACACGAGTGAGTCGTCATAGCTCCAATTGAAGTAAACAGGGGCCTCGGTAATGACAGTTCCTGCAAACGGGCGTGTTACT
>JBIKNE010000164.1:0-5632 GCA_044358855.1 Bacteriovoracaceae bacterium
CTTTATCGAGCAAGCCGCCGTTCGCCAGGTTCAAGGCATGAAGGAAATTGCTCTCTTCATTCATAATCATGGTGCCGATATCGCCAACTGCTCGTTTGGAACCGGTAAGTCTCAAGCGATGAATTACGCCGATGTGGTGTTCGACTTACTGTTTAAACGTAAACCTACCACTGAGGAAAAGAATCGCACTGCTAAGTTGTTTCTTGATGCCATCGTTAAGCACGGGAAGAGCTATGTTGTGCTCGCCCCTAAAACGCTTTTCGTTTTTGCTGCCGGCAATGATTCTCTCAACAACGATGAAGTTGGTTTTTCTCCTGCCAATATTAAAGCCGATAACACCATCTCAGTAGCGGCGACTTATAAAGATGAATTCTTCGCGCCGTTTTCAAATTGGGGAACAGGGACTGTTGATCTCGCCGCTCCAGGGCTCTATATTCGTTCGGCCATTCCGGGTGGCGGTACATTGCCTGTTTCAGGCACTTCGCAAGCAGCTCCTTTTGTCTCTAATATCGCCGGCCAGATGAAAGATGCTAATCCAGCACTCACACCAGCTCAGATCAAAGAAATTTTGATGGCGACAGTGGATAAAAAAGAATTTTTGAAAATCCGTGTGAAGTCAGGTGGCATGGTAAATGGTCTTCGCGCCATAGCTGCTGCGGAACATTCGAATCTCTTATCGATTAAAGAGTCGATTGAGATGGCACAGGTTCAAGTCTCGGACGCGGTTTATCCGAAATCTAAATTGATCCCAGATCTGGCGAATATTTCGGTGCTACCGATGCCGTCGGAGTGGGAATAGTTTAAAGATAATCGAATTCAACGCGAGTGACATCTCCCACGCGCGTTTGGCAGGAGAGTTCGTCATTACTCATGCGGCATTTCTTGCAGACTCCATCGCCGGCACAACTAGAGGCGATGGGGAGATTATGGCGCATCAAAAAAAACATCAGAATTTCTTCCGGATCAGTCACTTCATAAGTGCCCACGAGTTTACCTGAAGCGCGCCCATAGACTTCGATCACGGGGCGCAAAAGAGTGCTCCGGGGTTGCGGTCATCAATAAAAAAGCGGCCACCTTCATTGGCCAAATCACTCCAGGCCCAAATGTTGCCCATGGATTCAGCATTATAAATGGGAACATTTAGCTTCAAGAGCTCTTGAATTTGATTGTCGCGACTGCGTGAACTCTCAATCACCAGGCGAAGGGGGTCCGAAAGAAACATATGGCGAGAATGGCGCAAGAGTCGCTGAATATCTTCAGGTGTATGGGCCTTAGTCAGTCCATATCGGAAAAGGTGATACACATGCTGGCCGGGATCGCGGCTCTGATTGGAGGTGACCCAAATTTCTTCAGATTGAGACTTAATCAGACAAAAAGCACTGGAACGAACTTTGGCAGTCCCTTCAATGACTGCTTCACCAAAGAGCGCCTTGGGTTCGTTAGTTTTTTGTGCCACGACCGCTAAGAAGGCATCTTTACCTTGGGTGAGCCCAAAGAGATGACCAACGTTCTCATCTTTATCAATCAAGAAGATAGAGTTGTCATAGAGCGTGAAATCATAATTACAACGCACATCCAGCTGAGGTGTTCGTCGGTAAGAGAAAAGTGTCTCGTTCATGGGCGTCGGAATATTTTTTTCCTGAGTGGCCTTAACCAGCTTCTGGAAATTGACTTTCGAGAGGCGCTCACTCTCGCGAATCAATTCATCGCCTCGAAAGAAATGGCGTCTCAAAATCGGTTCAGGTCCTAAGACTGCTTTCATTTCACGCAGCCTGAGCTCCAGGGTTTTACCGGCGACAATCTCAGTTTTGAATTTGTCATCCAACAGCTTGGCATACCAAAGAAGTCCGCGCTTCTTAGGATGATTTTTCAAAAGATCATTCAGACCAGCAAAGAAGGGGTAGCCACCTTTTTCACTCATAGAGAAGTCACGATAGAGACTTTGCTCATTTTGACGAACCATGAATTGGAAACGTGCCGTCGGCGAGGCAAGGTCGGGACGAATGTTAATTTGTAACAGCGACCACAGCACCGTTTTTTCGATGAAATCTAATTTGAGATCATCCATCTCTTTAAGAAAGTCAGTGAAGCCACGCTGGGCCTTGGGGTTGGAGCCGACGAGCTGAGGGGAGCGCAACGAAGGACGAGCACAGGCGGTTAGTTCACTCGACGTTTGAATAGCTGAGCGAGGAATCTCTGATTCAAGTTCCAAGCGCTGCAGAACTTGGCTGCAGCCAGCGATCACAATTAAAAGTGAGAGAAGTTTAATTTTCATCATCCAATAATTCCAAGCTCGAGTCGCTATGACGATCGGCAAGACCATATTTCTCATGGAGATCAAGGCCGGCTCCACGATTTTCTTTTTTAGTACCCTTCAACATGAAGATGACGTACACACCATCACTCACTGATTGCATCTTCCAATCCAAAACCTCATGCCCTTCGCTCAAAATTCCATGCATGATTTTGTCGAATTCCCGCTCACGGTACCCGGTCTTTCGCTTTGGAGGGGAGGCGATAAAGTAGGTGAAGGTCTTAATATCCGAATACTGGGACGATTTTGTCGGTTTAGTCTTAGTTGACTTCTTCATGACCTCTCTCCAGCGTTTACGAGGGCTTGATTCATTTCAGTTGTGATTATTCTATCCGAACATCTCTCGCCGAGGCGAGAAAAAGACGGCGGCTAAACAATAGGTCTTTGGAAAAGATTGCCCATCGAAATTTCCGCTTTGAACCTGTGCGTTCATGGGTATAATCATAGTATGAAGTGACAGGATGTTGCTTCGAGAGGCAGGATGCCGAAAAGAGGGAGCCATGCAGGGGCTCCCTTTTTTTTTACCTTCCGTATACATCCCCACCACGATTTTAATACAATGGCGCCATGAACAAGGTGCAGGAGTTTCTGGCGATTGCGGATCAGTTTCGTCTCGGTCATTTAACGACTGAAGGCTCGCATCATCTCACCAAAGATCTCTCTCAATTAAGTGTCAATAATTTGTTAGTAGCGACAGAGACTCTCAAGCAAGTAGATCAATTGGCGCTGCTTACACTCGAGCGCAATCGTGAGGGAATTTGGTCACTCTTTCAAAGAGTGGACGCCACTCTCAAACGCGGCAATGATATTTTACTGGTGGGCTGTGGTGCCACCGGCCGCTTAAGTCTGGTGTTAGAAACATTAAGTCTGCAAATGCAACGCTATCCAGGTCGCATCCGCGCATTTATGGCCGGTGGTGATTATGCTCTTATTAAATCAGTCGAAAGTTTTGAAGATCGCACACCCTATGGTGAAAGACAGCTCCATGATTTAGGTTTTAAAAATGGCGATCTCTTAATGGCGATAACCGAAGGAGGAGAGACTCCCTTTGTGATTGGCGCTTGCTTGGAAGCCGCTCGTATTTCTCACGAAGCACCTTGGTTTATATATTGTAATCCCGATCAAGAGCTCTTGTCTTTGAGACGCTGCCAAGAGGTGTTACATAATCCTCATGTTCAAAAATTAAATCTTGCCTGTGGGGCGATGGCGCTAACAGGTAGCACACGTATGCAGGCCTCCACGGTGCAAATGGCAGCGGCGGGATTTGCTCTGTTGTTTGATTGGAAAGATCGCACTCATTTTTATGAAACCCTCACCAAGTGGCGTGAGTGGTGTGGCGTGCAAAGTTATGAAGGGATGCTGGCCTTTATTGAAAAAGAGGCGGCCACTCATGGCCGTGGTGAGTTCACCACATACCTGGCCGATCCGCAATTGGCGATTTCGCTGTTAACCGATACCACCGAGCGCTCACCGACCTTCACGCAACCGGCCTTTGAAAATCTTTTGGATCAAACGCCTAAGGCCCCCATCTTCTTAGTCGTGGATGGTGCTAAGAACTCTGAAGCCGCATGGAATTCTCTTTTAGGCAGAACACCACGCTGCCTAGCGTGGCCGGAACTTACTCAGAAGATCACTCATGATGTGCTGATGGGTTTTGATATTTCGGAAATGTCCCTGGCCCGTCGTGGGGGAGAGGTGGTGAGCTTTCATGTTAATCAAGGCCGTATCCTGTGGGAGAGCGACGAGTTGCAATGGTCTCAGGAAGTGTGGGGTCTTCATCCTTTGTGGCTCCATTTAAATCTCAAAATGGCGCTCAATATACTTTCGACTCTTATGATGGGGCGGCGTGGATTTTATTTGGATAACATCATGAGCTGGGTGAAACCATCGAATAATAAACTCGTCGACCGAGCAACCCGCTATGTGCAAACACTGGCCCTACGTCGAGGTGTGTCGGTTAATTATGAAGATGGAGTGAAGCTTGTAATTGAAGAGATGGAGCGAAACAAACCCGGACCCGTTGTTATCCGAGTCCTGGAAAGCTTAAAAATTAAGGTTTAGTCTCGTCTTTCTTGTCGCCGTCTTTCATACCTTTTTTGAAGTTATTGATCGCTTCACCGAGTGAGCTACCAAGCTTCGGAAGACGTGAGCCCCCAAAGAACACCAAAACAACTAAAAGAATAATGAGTAATTCGCCAATACCTAGTCCAAACATGGGGCTTCCTTTGTTTCCTCGATTTTATCAGTATACGCGCTGCAAAGGAAGGGTGTACTTCCCAGGGGCATATTCCGCCATTCGCGTTAAGCGCAAGTTATCATAGGCTTTTTGTCCGTTGCTCGCCTGGGCGTAAGGATAGATCGCAATGCCGCCGCGTGGAGTGAACTCGCCAATTACCTCAAGATAACGGGGCTTCATCAACTTATTGAGGTCATGACACATTTTAGCAACGCAGTCCTCATGGAAGTCACCATGGTTTCTAAAGCTAAAAAGATAGAGCTTTAAAGACTTTGATTCCACCATCAACTTGTCAGCAATGTAGTTGATATAGATGCGCGCAAAGTCCGGTTGGCCAGTTTTGGGACACAAACTGGTAAACTCGGTGCAGACAAAAGTCGTCCAATTATCCATTGAAGGATGCTTGTTCGGGAATGACTCGAGGACTTCAGGGGCGTAGGTCGAGGGATAGTCAGTGTGAGTCTGGCCCAAGAGTGTCACTCCTTTGAGTTCTTTCTCACTGCGCGCTTTTTTCTTCATATACACCTCATGTCTAATGGCCACTTATGAGGCTTTTATGGCAGAAATAGTAGGAAGTTTCAATGCTTTAGGAAAATCATGACCAAGACAAAGATAATCATCGGCCAGCTCGGCTCCCCCAAAAGCCCATCCACCTCGGATGTGCGTGCTTTCTTGAAGGAATTCCTCGCCGATCCCCGGGTAGTCGATTTGCCGCGCTGGCTGTGGTTTCTCATTTTAAACCTCTTCATTCTACCTTTTCGTCCTAAGCGCTCGGCCAAGCTCTACTCGCGTATTTGGGATGGTTCAGGCTTTCCTCTAGTTAAAACCACTAAGCTTGTCGCCGATGGCATCCGTCCACACTTGGCGCCAAATCTGGAAATCAATCACTGCTTTTTATTGGCCGATCCTCGTCCTGGAAAAATTCTTGATGATTGGGAAAAAGAGCCCGTGGAGACGCGAGCTCAAAAAGTCATCGTCTTCCCGCAATTCCCCCAGTACGCCGAATCAACTATTGCATCGGTGGTCGATGGGCTCGGCCATGAGTTTAAGAACCGTGTGAATATTCCTGGTTTCACAGTCAT
>JBIKNE010000480.1:0-3339 GCA_044358855.1 Bacteriovoracaceae bacterium
AAAACCTCAAAGACTACCGCAGCACAGTGGATCCTAAAGTGAAGGATGAAATCGTGCTCGAGTATGCTCCTTTGGTGAAATACATCGCGCAAAAGATTGCCTCGCGCTTGCCATCAAATATCGAACTCGATGATTTGATGTCATGTGGAGTCATCGGTTTGATGGATGCGATCGAGAAGTTCGATCCATCTCGCGATAACAAATTTAAAACTTACGCTGAATTCCGTATTCGCGGTGCCATCTTGGATGAACTTCGTTCACAAGACTGGGTACCACGTTCAGTGCGTGAAAAGGCGAAGCAGGTTGAGCGCGCCTATGCCAAGCTTGATAAAGAGCTGGGTCGCCCTGCGACTGACGAAGAGATGTGTGTTGAGCTTCAGTGCAACATGGAAGAGTTCCATGACCTGATCAACAAATCAAAGTCAGTATCGTTGTTGAATATTGATGACACAGCTTCAATGGGCCGTGGCGACAAGAAGCTCATGGTGAACCTAATGGAGAACAGCCGTTCGGCCAATCCATTCTCAGCGGTAAACTATAAGCGTGCTCAAGACATCATCAAAGAAGGCATCAAAACCCTTCCAGAGAAGCAACGTTTGGTGCTCTCACTCTATTACTTCGAAGATTTGAACCTAAAGGAAATTGGTCAAGTTCTCGATGTGACAGAATCGCGTGTCTCTCAGCTACACACTCAGGCGATCTTGAAGCTCAAAGCTAAACTTCGCACTCAGTTCGATAGCCACGAAGACCTCGCGAGCTAAATTTAAAATATCATTCGTAAATAGTGAACCCAGGGCCAGTCCCTGGGTTTTCATTTTGTATTCAATTTCCCATAATAGAGTGAGGTCTTAATCAAAGGGTTTTGCATGGAAGCGCGTACTCTCAAATTCACTCGTTGGCTCACTCATGGCATGTTAGCAATTAGTGCTGGCGGCATCATGGGTGTTGCGTGGGAATTGCAGCACACTTTGGAGAAAAAAGAGAGCTCCGAAGAAATCCAGTTCAAGCTGCGCAACAAGCTCGAGACCATTCGCGCCAAAAATCCTTTTAAGACAATTCATCGCTCGCTTGAATCAGTGCAAACCAACGATGCTCACGACAAACTCTCAAAGCTTAACAAATCAATGCAATCGCTTGAATCAGAATTAGGTATTAAGCGTGGAGACGAACTCGATAAAATTTTCCATGAACATAATATTCTCATTCAAGAAGCTGCTGCATTCTCGAAACCGAAAGAATTAATTCAAACGCTTTCAGACAAAGTCACACGCCTGGAATCTTTAGCTACGACTCGACGTTGGGGGAATCTGACTAAGATGTCTCAACGGATGAAGGCGCGTTTAGGTCAGCTGCAAATCAATGCCCGTGTGGAGTCTCCTCTTGTGCGCTTCATGGACAGTGATTTAACTGCCATGACTTCACTTATTAAAGGCTCAACACTCGAAGAAAAAGATAAAAATGAAGTGCTTCGCCAGTTAGAAGGTATCCGCCAAGAAATTTCCATGTTGCTTGATCTTCATCAGAGTCGCAAAGGCTTTACGGATCTTATCGATCGTGCAGATGTTGCGGTTGGACGCTGGGCCGCTCGTGCGGACATGGCTGTTGGCACACTTAAACATCGTGCCCATGAAGCGGTTCTCAATTCACTTCATCACCTTTGGGCCATTGGTGTCTTCCTCACGTTAGGATGGTTTTTTGTGGGAGTGCTGTGGGCGATGGCCAAACGCTCGCAACAAAAAATGCAAGACGACAATCTGCTTGAGCTTTTAATGGAAGGAGTCTTGAGTGACCGTCCAGTTTGGCAAAAACTCACTGGTCCTGCTCGTAGAGATGAACTCCAGCATGCCATGAGAATTATCCGTAAGCGCATGGCGCTCGGAGAAGACTTTCAGGCGGCCATGCCGTTTGCCTCAGTACTCATTAATCATGAGTTAAAACTCATTTGGGGTAACACACTATTCTGCGAGCAATTTGGCATCGATGAGCAAGAACTCAGTCACGAATTCAATTCTTGGGAAAGTATTGTCGCTCGTCTCGCAGGACCTGAAGCAGATCCAGTCAAAGAAGCGCTAGAAACTTGCGCGCCAGGTACCTGGCAGGTCAAGTGGCAGATGGAGGATGGCGTGGCCATTCCTCTGGAGATGCATGTGTCTCCGATTGAAGGTAAAAAACATAACAAAGTGCTCGTCGCTTTCTATCCCATGGCGATGATGCAAGATGCGATTCAGTCACAAGCGCAGATTGTGATGGCTCCCGTGCGCCTCGCTCTCGATGCGCTTGAAAATGAAAACTGGAGTATTGAAACGGAGAGAAATTTAGCACCTCAGTGGCAGCAAGTGGGTCTCTCGCAAGACTGGGAAAAATTGAGTCGCACTATTCATCGCATGGATCAGGCCAGAAATGATATTCTCTTGCAGGCTCAGCGCTTAGAAAATGAGAAACACGATCAAATGAAAACCATCGCTGATCTCTCATCAGTATTAGAGCAGCGCGGCCTGGCGATGCGTGCACAGATGCAATCTCTCAAAGATGTGCGTGATAGTTTGGTGTCTCTCGATCAATTGGGCGCCGATCTGGGAATGGAACACGCCGCTCTTTTGACCAGTGCTAGAACTTTGATGAAGCGCTTCGATCATATCTATGAAGCTTCTCGCTCGCTCAGTGATCGAATGGGCCAGGCGAAAGATGCCGTCAGCCAGTTAGAAAAAACCAAGCTGGCTTACCGCCAAGGCAAACAAGATTTACAAGAAACCAAACAAGAAATGGTTCAGCTGCACAATGCTTTCATCCATGCGCTTCCTGAAATGGATTCGAAAGCCCAAGAGTTAGCGGGCGATATGAAAGATGCCCTGATGAAACTTGATCGCGCTATCAGTCAGTTAGATAACAAAATGACCGGCTTTGATGTGCAAATTACCAAGCTCGCCATGGCTTTTACCGGCCCAGTTCCTGAATTTGATCGTCACTTGGCCTCAATTGATGTGGCGGCCCACGAAAGAGTCGCCCAAGAAATTGCCCAGGCGATGCAAGAAGACCAAGAGCTGATCATTGATCGTCTTAAAAAGTTAGTTGAAGAATTGCGCAGCGACACCCAGCAGTGTATAAGTGCGCACAAACTTCAACTGAGCACGGATCTTACTGATCATCCATGAGAGATTTTCAATTTAAGGCCATCAAAGAGAGTGAGCGTTTACAGGATGCTCTCACTCGGGTCACCAAATATCCCCCCGACGTACTTACGGCGATGCTCACTTTTGGTGCCGTGCAAGTCCGCTTTCGTGGAGTTGGCCCCTGGGAGCGTGTGAGAGATGGTCGTTTAAGCCTCCATCCCCAAGATCA
>JBIKNE010000002.1:0-19472 GCA_044358855.1 Bacteriovoracaceae bacterium
AATCTATCGTCGTCTGACGAAGGCTTTTCCCGATGCTCACTGTGAATTAAATCACGAAAACCCATTTCAGCTTCTGATAGCCACAATACTCTCTGCTCAGTGTACAGATGTGAGAGTTAACATGGTCACCCCGCTGCTTTTTAAGACTTATCCAAATCCCGAAAAATTAGCGTTGGCGGAGCAACTATCGGTTGAAGAAATTATTCGTTCTACTGGGTTCTACAAAAATAAAGCCAAAAATATTATCGGGTGCGCTCAAGCCTTAGTCTCCTCTCATAAGGGCCAAGTTCCTCAATCAATCGAAGAACTGGCAGCACTTCCCGGAGTGGGGCGAAAAACGGCGAATGTTGTATTGAGTAATTGCTTTGATATCAATGAAGGTGTTGTCGTTGATACACATGTGAAAAGAATAAGTGGACTACTTGGTCTCACAAAGGAAGAAACTCCCGAAAAAATCGAAGTCGACCTGATGAAACTTTTTCCTCAAAAAGATTGGGGCATGTTGAGCCATTTAATGATTTTTCACGGGCGAAGAACATGCATTGCCAGGCGTCCGCAATGTGATCTTTGTGTATTATTAGATTTGTGTCCGTCTAAGCTAAAAAAATCTCGCTCAAAGTAGTGCGCAATTCTGGGCGACACCAAATAAGTGGTGCAGAATATGTTTCTTGGCTTAATTCGGCTAGACGAGTGTCAGCACTCCACAACTGTATTCCTCTCTGATGGCAAAGCATTGTTCCGGCAGCAATATCCCAAATATTTTTCGGTCTTAAACTTACTACAAAGTCCGCAGCCCCCGATGCCAACAGAGCAAGCTTGAATGCAATACTTCCTCGAGGGATAAGATCAAATTCCCCTGCTTTAGTACTAAAAATTTTTGATTCCCACTCTGAACGGGATACCAATCCAAGTGGTCGGCGATTAATCTTCTGAGGAACCCATGAAGCCTTGTCGAACGATGAAAGGGAAAAACCAGTAAATGGATTTAAAATTAATGCGTGACCATCAGATAGTTTTGGAGAATTCATAAACGCTGCACTAACAGCACACTCTGCACGTCCAGCGACTAGCTCGCGAGTACCATCAATCGGATCAAGAATGAGCGCAGGGAATTGTAGCGTTGTATGCTCTTCTTCTGAGTAGAAATGATAGCCCTTAGCAGTGGCGTGATGCTTAAAGAAGCCAGATATCTTAGTATCGATTTCAGTTACGAAAGTGTTGTCAGATTTTAACTTTGTTTCGGTGTAGTTTATGTCAGAAAGACTGTCACAAAAATGACGAAGGTCCGTTAAAAGCTGTTGGCCCAAGTAAGGTGCAAACATAATTCTGGCCCAATATCCTCATAGATGGGGAAGATTTCCACAGAGTTCTCCCCCATCATCGTTTCATGTTTAGAGGAAGAAGAGCTACAGGAACATCAAGAATTCTAAGGGTTTCAGTAAAATCTCTCTAGACACTCCGCAACTTAAAAAGCCACTTTAGAATGCTTGACAGAGAAACTTATCCCCAAAATTCAGCCCTGCTGCTCTTGAATGGCCAACATCTCCACCCAACCATCTTCGGCGATGGAAAGAGCGAAAACGCCTTCCTGCTCTGCCTTTTGACCGTCTACCACATTCGTGACGAGTTTAACGCCATAAGCGTCAACATACACAAAAGGCTCTGTGAGGTCTTCAGGGACAGTGTGGTGGGCAAGGGATTGGTACGTGGACAGGAAATTAGCTACGACAAAGGCGGTAAGGGGGGCTTTAAACAACAGGTCCTCCTTGATCCGAAACATAGGGGACATTCAATTGTCCCGTTACTAAATTGTAACGTGATTTTTGAATTCGCCGCAAGGGCCAAGATGGCCCCACACAAATTTAACAATTAGTTGTTGATTCCACTCGATTGAGCAGGTGTCTCTTTGAAAAATTTTGCCGCAATTCTTACCCGACCTTCGAAGTGTGAATCGAGAAGACAAATAAGCACATACAAAACATAAATGAAATTTCTCTTTGAACGTAGGCGCGAGATAACCTGAAATATCCATTCGAGTGGAACGAGCGACAAGAACGCCAAAAGCCACATGATTCCAAAACCACGCAAAAGATTCTTATCAAGCGATAGACCTACAATCACGATCACTAGAACAGCTACGATAAGATGTAGCATCCTGACTCTATCAAGCGCAAAGTCGGCAAAACGTTTTCTGGTAGGTGGGGCATAAGCAAAAATTAAAAGACCAGCACCTACAAGTGCCAAAGAGAAGAATGATTTTCTTTTAATGAGATTGCCAACAAAGGCACTGAAACCGGACAGAGACCAACCATGACCAAATAGTTGTAAATCAATGTGGTAAATGAATACAAAAAAACATCCCACCAAGCCCATCGCAGTATAGCGCAAAAACTGCTGGCGATACCAAGTTGTCTTATCACTCATCTGCCAAAGCAAAAGCATCCCAAGACCAAGAGGGAATAATGGGAAAAAGTGATAATTGAGCAACGTACCGAAGTAGCACAGCAACCCATACATTAAGCCTGCTCGATAGGTTGCACTTTTAGCCGCCCACAATAATCCCCAAATCCACAGCACAGGGAAACAAGTAAGGAGCATTCCAAAAGGATCTTTCATCAACAATAGTGACCAAGACCAAGTGGAAACTAATCCAAAAACTCCCAATATCGACAAACGCCTGGAGAAGAAAAAGCGTAAGACGCCATAAAAACTTAGGAGATAAAAAACCGTTCCGGCCACATAGAAGTGCAAACACCAAGCTATGTACATTAGATTGGGAAAACGTCTGAATGGAAAGTAGTTCAGCGACATGAAATTCCAGTACTGCTGTGACACCTTCTCATCTGGATCGATCAAAATTTTAAGCGAATCAATATTATCAAAATAGGGGAACGATGGAATAGAAACCATCACCATCAATATAGTTAGAAACAAAACTGTTTTTTCAAAATTATCTAAATAACGATATTCACCAAACTGAGTTGAGACTGATTCTTCAATAATTTTTCCGCGCGTAGGCCACGAGTAAAATAAACCAAGCGAAACCCAGAATCCCCAAAAGAAATGTTTCGTCCATTCATCTGGCAGCATCAGAACAAGATTGAAATACATGATAGTAAAAACAGAACCGACCAACAGACGATAGACCACACGATCAATTGACGAATTTGCTCGGAAATAGATCTTCAAGCGATGATCGATTTCTTTTCCCAGCAGGTACCATTGGCTAGCAATGAAAACCATGTAGAGAAGCATCAAGATGGCCTGAGAGAAAAGATTCAATTCCAGGGTCTTTTGGATCCAAACCGGGATCAAAAGGAAGGAAAAGTAGATAACTATCCGATTAAAGAAGAACTTACTCTTTTCTACGAGAGCACCTGAGTTTTTTACTAAAGTTTCCAGACCAATCTCCGACTAGAATAGTGGGATATCTAAGATAGAGACTCCCACCCACGACCTGTCGAAATACGGAGGCGGAGTAGTTCACCCGCCTCCCTATTTCTTTCTTTGGGTAATGGTAGCCCAATTTCTGCCCACTTGCACACTGGGCTTGGTGCGATAAAATAATCATAGGGGCAGTATGCCCTTTTTCGTAACCCCACAGCATCAGGAGGATGATTTGGGGATAGCGTTTGGCTCCATCAATTCAGGATTGCCTAAGGACATCGTTCAGCAAATTGTGAACGCTGAGAAAATTCCTATTCAGGCGATGGAAGCACGTAAGGCGAAAGTACAAAACAAACAAGCTCTTGTTGGCCAGCTCACCAAACTCGTCGAGGGTATGCGTGGAGAAATTTTAAAAAACAAAGGTGCCCGATCTCTTCGCGAACTAAAAGTTCAAGGTGGAGGAGATCATGTCGCTATCACTGCAGACAAAAACATTGCTGAGCCTGGAAAATATCAACTCGAAGTTCTTCAGCTTGCCCAAAAATCTTCTGCCATCACGAACGGTGTAGAGGATAAAGATAAAACATATATTGGCGTTGGCTATCTTCGCGCCATCATGCCAGATGGTGAAGAAAAAGAAATTTATATCGACCAAGAAAACGCCACGCTAAGTGGTGTAGCCAAATTAATCAATGAACAATCTGACACTCTAGGTATGCGCGCCAACGTTGTTAACGATGGCTCTGGTTCAGATGAGCCATGGAAAATGGTTCTCTCAATGAGTGAGACAGGAGATGGCGCAAAAGCAGAATTCCCATACCTGTATCTGGTAGATGGCGAAGTCGATCTTCACTTAGAAGGCGAACGTCCAGCGCAAGATGCCAAAGTGAAACTTGATGGATTTGAAATTGAAGTGCCATCTAATAAAGTTACCGACCTCATACCTGGCGTAACCATTGACCTCAAAAAAGCTAAACCAGGTGAAGAACTGAGTTTTGAAATTACAGAAGATATTGAAGCTATTGGCGGAAAAGTTACTTCCCTCGTCGATAATATCAATAATGTTTTGAAGTTCATCAAAGAGCAAAATACTTTGAATGAAAAATCAGATACGTCGTCGACCCTTGGTGGTGACCTCACTCTCCAAACTATCGAATCTAGACTTCGCTCAACAATCTTTACACCTATCATGACAGACAAGGGCCCCATGCGGATTGGTGATCTAGGCATCACCTATCAACGTGAAGGTCTTTTGAAATTTGATCCGGCGAAGTTTGAGTCCGTTCTAGCCGGCGATTATAAAAGAGTCGCCCAAGTACTTAATGGTATGTATGGCCCAGAAGGTAAATCTGAAGGCTTTATCGATAAGCTTGAGCAAACAACCATGCAGCTTCTCTCTCAACCTTCTGGTGCTCTCGTCACCAGAAGCCGTGGTCTTAAAAGTAATATTGACCAAATTGATCGGCAAATATCGACTCGCCAGCGCATGATCGACCAAAAAGAAGAGATCTTAAAAGCTAAATTCGCACGCTTGGAAGAAACCATCTCTAAAATCCGTGGGCAGGGTGCAGGACTTGCCGGGTTAGCCCAGATAGGGAATCCAGTGCAACAATTAGGATGAAGCTCTCCTTCTAATAGGGGCAGCATATGAGGAGTATTGAATGAGTTATGGGTTGGGGCAATACAAGAAAACATCAGTCGAAACTGCTAGTAGAGAGCAAATTCTTTTGATGTTGTATCAAGCAGCCATAAAAAACTGCAAAAAAGCCATTGAGGCAATTGAGCAGAAAAACATCGCAAAAAAAGGCGAATACATTGGTAAGATGCAAGACATTATTGTCGAGCTCTCCAATAGTCTCGACTTTGAAGTTGGCGGAGATATCGCTAAAGAGCTTAACTCTCTTTACGACTACCTCATGTTCTCGAGCACTCAAGCAAACATCAAAATTGATAAGCAGCCACTAGAGGCTTGTTTGAAAGTTTTGAATACGCTTTATGATGGCTGGACAGAAGCCATCAAGGGTCTCAAAGCACAACCTGCACAAGCGAAAGCCGCCAATGAGTGAAAAAAAACTTGAAACAAGTCATCTGACTTGGAAGATCCTCCGTCTTACAGAGAAGGCACTCACGCTTCTTGAATCTAGTCGCCTCGATGATGCGCTTGCTGTCGTTGATAACCGTGAACGCGCGATGAATCTACTTGCGACACGAGCTGATATAACAGAAGCAGATGCCGCTATCTTGGGTGAGGTTGATAAGCTTAACCAACGCCTCTTGGAAAAATTTATCGAAACAAGAGAGCAGCTTCAACGCGACATTGCTACCACTCACAAGCAAGGCACTGCACATCGCTCATACCATTCCAACCAGGTCAAGTAAGTCGTTTATTTGACAGTCCGTTCTGGCAGTGAGCAAATAGGGGAGACCAAATTAAATCCTTAAGGAAGAGGATTTCCATGGACTCCCCTAGTAATTTTTTAACTCTCACCGAAGCCAAAAGTAAGGAACTTGTTCCTGTAGTTCGTGGCGTTCCCCTCCATTCTCTTCACAACCCTCGCAGAGAAGCAGAAGTCTTCGCCAACAATCATTTGGCTCATCTTTCTAAAACGGCCAACGTGCTCGTCCTAGGACTTGGATTCGGCTATCACATCGAAGAGATGTCCAAGATTCTTCGCCTCAGACACAAAGACGGAAAAATTCTAGTTATTGAGGCTCATCAAGAACTGGTAAGACTTTGGCAATCCTATCAAAAAAACACATGTAAGGCCGAAGTCATAAGTGCATTAAGCATAGATGAATTGTATGCCAATAAAGAAGTCTGCAAGTTTCTACTAAAAAAGCCTGTTGTTATTATTCACCAGGCTTCATTCGAATCGGCCAAAAGTTACTATCAGTCATTTCTAACTCGCAGAGCTTCGTCGCATTTAAAAGATTTTAAGGCGAGTAACCCTGAATGGAACCTCTGGATTGATTCACTAGGGGAGCGTTCGCTAGAAGAAGCCAAACATGACCCTTCCCCTCATGCAGCTTGGCTCCGAGCTTACTGGGAGTTTAAGCATGCTGAATAATACTAAGTATCTCCATGTTTTATTAAGTGCTACTTCTGCGGCCATTGTAGAAGGATTAGATGCACATCAATTGAAAAGAAAATTTCCCGGTGAACATGTTGCTTTAGTCCGAGCAGATATGAGAGATGAAATTATCGCATTAGATGTTTTTCACCAAGTACATGAAGTTGACATTGAGTTTATTCAGAGAAGTGCTTTCTCGCCCTTATTAGGAGATGCTACTTCGTTTAAAGTTATGTGGAATGCTCTCCAGCCTCTTGTCCAAGAAAAATGGGCACGTATTTTTAATCTTTCTGGAGAAAAACTAGAAACTTCTGTGGCTTCACTTTTTAGCGGCATGGCGGTCATGGGTAGTCACCGATTTGAGAACTCTACTCTTTGCCATGAATCACCATTAAAACTAGCCTCACTATTGAATCAATGGGGAATGTCTCACAATCTGATTGATCAATTGCTTTATCGAAAAGCATTGAATCAAATTGATATTTCTCTAGTTGAGACTTTTCTTAAAAAAACAACTGAGTATAAAACTGCACAAGCACGTGGAGACCTTAAAGGTATCTTGGTGGGTGTGAGTTTATGTGAAAGTAATCCAGACGATCGCGCATCAATACAATTTATTGGTCAACTTTTCACATTGGTTGCTCTAGATGAAAGTACTCGCGAAACACTCAATAACTATGGGCTGACATCCATCGACTGGTCAGAAGCCAATCCTGACATGGAGCTTTTGCTCGACATGAACGTAACTGACTCAAGTCGAATTGCAACAAACTGGGATCGCACACTCAATATCTCCGGTAAAGATCCTGATGAACTCACCGAGAAAATTGCGGAAATTATTCCAAGCAATTTTTCAAAGTGGGCCTGCCTTTCATTTCTTTTAGATTATCTTGGATATCCCAAGCTAGCGCATGCTTCTGAGCAAATGATCACACGTTACGACAAGAACTCACTCGCTCCATTTCTACATCAGGACGTATTGGCCCTTAAGGGATTTGCTAAAATTCTTCTTGAAGGACTCAGGAGGCAAGGACTTACCAACAACAGTTTGTTGGCAGACTATTGGTCACAGCATCCTGGCACTCTGAGCTTTATTTGTGCGATCGAATTATCACTTCAGCCGTCGCTCAAACCTCTTTTTAGACATGACCAAGATGTTATGGCGATCAAGAATCGACTCAGAACACTCAACCACTTTTTCGAAAGAATGCATAAAGCTTGTACTCTCGAAATGCCAACAACGGATTTGGCGCTAACTTTATGAATTTAAATACGCTCATTACATGCCCACCAGATACCAAGCTCTTTATAGACTTGTGTGCCAGTGCGTGTTTTGTTCGTGACCATCATCCCGACTTTTCTATCGATATTTTTGTAACAAACGAGGCAATACCTACTTGGTGGAGCTCTCCTGGAAATTGGTTGAATATAATTTTTGACCTTAATAATGCTAAACCACCCTATGCTTTAATTATTCAAACAACGCCAGAGCAGACACTGGCCGATCAACTGCTTACCATTGAGGCAGAGAATCGAGCGGGTGTGACGTCTCAGCCAAACTTACATATTCAGGGTCGGTGGGCGCAAACACTAATAGCTACTTTTGGCTGTACCCGCTTCTCACCCTTTACGCCTTTTGATCTTTTTAATCATGTCTTACTTGGTCGAACGACTATCGATTTTGCTCCTCGAAATCAGAACCAGAAAGGTCTTTGGGTCATCGATTTAGATTCATTGCCGCCAGAATCTCGCTCGTGGGGCGAGACAATGATTAGCCAAATTTCATTAACACATCCAGGCCAAGTTCGAGATAAATTACTTCCGTCTACCCGTCCTCAAGATATCGCCTGCTATATCGGTGGCCAAATTGCAGCTGCGAGTTGGTTTTCATACTTTGGTAGTAAATGTGCTCTCGTTTCACCTAAGACCTGGGAAAGTAAGTTTGCTCCCGCTCATCCAAGTGCTTGGGTTCTAGATCGAGACAACCTACCTGCTCACAAAGTTCTATTTCAGATGATGCAAGGAAATGAAACTCGGGTAGGTAGCCATTTTAGGCATACGACTGAATTTCTTGGTGGTCAGCTCCCCAGCTTTAGCTCGGATAAAGTGGATAGTAGCGAGCAGATTTTTGATCGACTGAATTATGTTGTGATCAACTATCTAAATGATTTACTTGAAGTTGATATCCCTATTCCAGATATCACTTCTGAATGCTGTCTAAAGTTAAAAGGTACCCAAGCCGTTTTTACAAAATTGATTCACCTCAATCAATTCGCAATCAAGTTTTTACAAGAATTTAATGACAAGCATACATCTGGCCTAGCTAAAGAATCAGATGTCATCGATTTAACAAATAAAATGGCTGAAATTGATGAAATCACCAACAAGACCATGGCCGTTTATCATGAAATGGATTTGTTGAAATTATGGATACACTTTTCAAAAGCCGGAGCACAAGGTGAGAACGTTATTGATATCGCCAAAAGTCTCATCTTGATTTACTACGAAATTAACCAGGCCATGGAAGCCTACATCGAACTAACTGATTCGATTGTGCAGCAACATGGTCGCAACCTTGCGGATACTCGCCCATGAAAACGATCGACGATTCTTTTCATTCAGAAGAGGCCATGTCACAAAAAGACATTCTTCAAATGATTTACAAGACACTATCTGATTCCATCTTTGAATTAGGTTCAGAAATAGAGCTACTTAAAACTCATCTACCCGCCGATATGCCCGAGGATAAACTTGTTCAGTTGGTTGGCAATGTACGCAAGCTAGTAGTCTTTTTGAAGTATTCCAGCCAGTACATGCGACAAACACTTGCCTCAGATGGCCTAAGAGAGGAAATCTTACGCATTAAGCTACATCTACTCTCTGTGTTGAGGGCGCTGTCAGACCAACTAAGACTAAATGATCGCAACGCAGTTCACGACTTGATCACTGAAGAGCTGCGAGATAATCTGACTCTGTGGAAAATCAACGTACTTCCGCTGCTGAGACCTCGCGTCTCCCCAACTATTGGGTCAGCAGCAATTTAAGAACCCAATGGGAGGAGATCAACTCGGATCTCCCTCTGCCTCATCCAGATGCAGAAAGTGCTCATTGGAAGATTGAGCAGATCGGTACTGATATCGTTCTGACTGATCGAAAAAAAACACAACTCAAACTACCATGCACTAAATCCAATCTTGGTTTCTTCGCTAAAACTTTAAGCGAAATGTTTTATGGTCCCGACTTCACAACTAATAGCTGGGAAAACCAGGCCCTGATTGAACTCGCAGATCTTTCTCAACCCTTATTTTTTGGCTCACTCGTTGATACAGATACAAAAAACTACCTATCAAAGCTTTCATCTACTATCAGCCTCAAAAGTGGACTTGATGGTTTTTTTGAACTTCGTAGGTTTAAAGAATTTCGAATTGGATTTTTACTTGTCCATCAAAAGGGTGAAGCACAGGCCTGGCAAATTGGTGCCGGCGGCTCTCAAGATGGCCTTACCAGCTCTATTGATTTGGAAAAATTTAATTCGCTTTACCAGGCAGTAAAAAAATCAAAAAATGGTCAGTTCACAACTCAACAATCAAAGTGGCAATGGCTACCTGTTGGTGGGGTTTTTCTGGCGGAGACATTTTCGTTTAGACGTTTCAATGCCATTTGGGTCATTTCACGCCAAGAGTTTCTTCCATGTTCAAATGAAGAGGTTCGTGAGTTTCGTTCTTTTGCCAAGCTTCTAGGTCTTTGGCTAGAAGGTTTGATCGAAGTTGAATTCTCTGATCTTAGATTAGCGGAAATTATGTGGGCACTCGAACACTGTCCACTTCCGTTGGCGTTACAAGATTCTCAAGGAAAAGCCATTTTCACAAATGCTGCATTTGTAAGTTCTGGCCCACCTCCTGAGTTGTCATGGATCCCAATTGGAAAAAATTATGAGCTTGGGATAGGAAAACGTGAGGACTGGGATGCAACCAGGATTGATGTATTACATAGTCATAAAATTGCACTGCTAGGTGATCTATTTAATACCCTAAGACATGAACTTTCTAATCCGCTTTTTGGCCTGGGCCTGGCCTGCGAACTACTTTTGGGAACTGAGTCCCCTGACGACGTTTCAATCGTGCTCAGTGAAATCAAAAAAAATATTCTTCGCTCTCAACTTATAATTAGCAATCTTTCTAAGCTATATTCCGAAGAACATACCACCAATTCATGTGACCTAGGCCAAGCACTCGAAGAAACACTCACACTCGCTAAGTCAGAACTAAAAACTATTCGAAAGGTATTGCCTTCAAACGGTTCGCTTGAAGGAATAATTGTTGAGGGGCGCCCACTTCTTGTTGTTCAAATTCTTTTCAATTTGCTTATCAACAGTAGCCAAGCAATGCGCGATAGTACTCAAACACCAGAAATTAGAATCGAAGAGAACATTCAAACGAATTCCGTCGAACTTATTATTCGTGACAATGGCCCTGGTCTTCCACCACTCATAAAAGAAAATCTGTTTCGCCCCTTTTATACGACAAAACAAAAAGGGCACGGCCTTGGCCTGGCCCTTTCTAGAGATCTTGCCTTGAAAATTGGCGGAGATCTCAACTACATTGAAAGCCCTGTGGGAGCGACATTCCGCCTGCAACTTAAACGGGTACTATGAGTAAAATTCTTATTATTGAAGATGAAATTTTAATCGCTCAATCTTTGAGAAAGTTTCTTGAGAAGAAAGGCCATTCAGTAGAAACCACCGAATCCGGCCACGAAGCTATCAGTTTAATTGCTCAAAATGATTACGATCGCATCGTTTGTGACTTGATGCTTCAGGATATTTCCGGCTTCGATGTGCTGGAAGAATCCAAACGCCGTTACAGCATTGAGGAAATGAGTAAGATTTTTATAATTATGACTGCCTATAACTCTCCCCAAGTCTTAGAGAAAGCGCGAGAATATAAGTGCGAAATACTCAATAAACCGTTCGAAGACTTGCGCGCCGCAATGAAGAAAATTGAGGGAGGGGAGTAAGAGTGTCGATCCAAAAAATAGGAATAGCTCTAAAGCCCAATACTCAATCGGACTTTTCCGCCATATTACCAAACTTAAGTCAGTGGATTCAGAGAAGAAAAAAAGAAGTTTTTTTTCGCGTAAGCGATCAAGAAAGAGTTCAAAAAATTCTCCACAAAAAAGAACTCAAAGTTAATTTTTTAGCTGATAAAGAATTTTTCTCGCAACTTGATATGATCATTTCTTTGGGTGGAGATGGAACTCTTATTGGAGTTTGTCGTAAAATTTCATCTAAGATTCCAATACTCGGAATTAATCTCGGCCGCCTTGGATTCATCACTCCATATAGTAAGAATGAATTCTTCGATCATCTGCCATCGATAATGGAAGGCAAATTTCGCTCGATTAAACACCCTCTTTATCATGTTGAGGTAAGACGTAAGGGAAAAAAGATTTTCCAACAGCCATTCTTTAACGATGCCGTGATAGCCAAAAACGATATAGCTCGGATGATTCACCTGCGTGTTGAATCCTCTGATGAACATATTTACAACCTGTCAGCAGACGGATTGATTGTAAGCTCTACTATGGGCTCTACAGCTTATTCTCTCGCTGCTGGTGGCCCCTTAGTACATCCTGAGGTGCCTGCCTTGATACTTGCTCCGATATGTCCCCACTCTCTGACATATCGTCCTCTTGTTATCCCAACTACGTCTCGTGTGACCCTTCGACTTCAACCGCCCTATCATAGCGTCAACCTAACTCTTGATGGACAAGTCGTATTTCCAATTGAGGAACATGACGTGATTATGATCAACCACAAACCAGCTAAACGTGTTTCACTTATCAAAAATGACTCACGCTCTTTTTATGAAACATTGAAAGAAAAATTCGTCCATGGCAGAAGATCTTAATGGAGGCCACCATGAAGAAGCCGAGCTTAATACTAGAAACTTTAAAACTACAAAACTTTGCCACCTTTAAATCGCATGAGGTTCACTTCTCAATTGGCCTCAACGCAATAATTGGTGAAACTGGCTCTGGTAAAAGTTTATTACTTGATGCCCTTCAACTTGTTTTTGGTGGCCGTGCCGACAAAAAAGCGGTTCGACATGGTTGTGACTCAACCGTCGTTGAAGCTGTAATGAAATTTAGTGATTCAGAAATCACTCGAACTCTTGAAGACATGGGCTTTCCGAGCGAGGAAGGCGAGGTTGTCATTAAGAGGATGGTTAGGAAGGATGGCACCAGCAAATGTTGGCTTAATAATATGGCCTGTAGCCTAGGCCAGTTAGTAACCTTTTCTCGCCGCTATATCGACCTTGTAGGACAATTTGAAAATCAAAAACTTCTCAGCGATGGCTACCAATTAAAACTATTGGATCAATTTGGCCAAACAACGGCTCTTGCAAAAGAAATGAAAGAGCATCTCGAGCTATATCGCTCACTTCGCGAAGAAAGAGATCAGCTAGAACGCTCACAATCTGAAAGAGAGCAACGTTTGGATTACTTAGATTTTCAAATAAACGAAATTGAATCTCTTGGACCAATTGAAGGAGAAGAAGAAGAGCTTATATCACTGAAAAGCGACTTTCAAAATCAAGAGAAGAAACAACTGCTGTATCATCAAATCAGCGAGATGGTTGAGGGTGGTGAGCAGAGCGGAGGGCTGGCTTCACTCATTCGCTCCGGGCGCAGCTTGTTTGCGAAGAATGCTAATATTATTCCCCAACATTTTTCCGAAAAATTCAGCTCACTAGAGGCAGCCTTTGAAGAACTAGCTGCTTCATTTAAAGGACTAAGCACCAAAGAACTAGATGCGGAAGAGCTTCAAAAAGCTATTGAGCGTCTTGATTTATATCAGAAACTTAAAAGAAAATTTGGCGGCTCTGTTGCTACTATAATAGAAGCTAAATCACAATTTGAAGCCGAGGCTAAAAGACTCCGCGAAATAGAAACCGACCTCGGTACATTGTTTAAAAAACTTCACTCCGCTGAACAAACCGTTCAAAGAATTGCCGACAAGATCCATGATAAGCGATTAGAAAATTCCTTACTATTTTCAAAAGAGCTTACTAGATGTGTCCAGGAACTCAAGATGACAGGCGCAGAGATTCGCCTAGAAGTTAGTCGCTCCACCGAACTCACTGATGCGGGCTACACACGCTTAACATTTCTAGCTCAAACTAATCCCGGAGAAGGGTTTTTTAGGGTTAAAGAAATTGCATCCGGTGGAGAACTCTCGCGTATCCTGTTGGCGCTACGCCAAGTATTGGCGACACATGACTCAATAAGTATTTTTCTCTTTGATGAAATTGATACCGGAATGGGAGGCGAAACTGCACTCCACATAGGCAAAAGCCTCAAGAGAGTTTCACTTAACTCACAAGTAGTTACCATTACTCACTTGCCCCAAATCTCTTCGTTTGCAGATAAATTAATTGTTGTTTCCAAATCAACCACCGCGGAACACGGCGAAGATAGAACCGAATCATCCGTAAAAGAGCTAGTTGCGGCAAAAGATATTAGAAAAGAGATCGAACGAATGACACCAATTAACTGAAAAGTTAAAAACTATATCAGTTTTTGTCTAATTAGTTCTTCAAAGATGAATTGAGCAGCAAGACTGTGCCCTCTGTCATTAAAATGCACAGGATCCCACCATATGCTCAAGTCTTCTTCAATTGAAGTGCTTAGCAAATATCCGTACAAATCAATAATTGGTAAAGAGTTGTCTTTGGCAAACTGATCAACCTCAATTAAATAATCAGAGATGAGTTTTGAATTGTTAGCCTCTCTTATCAACACAAGTTTAATTTTGTGTTTTTTCGCATGATCTAAAAAGTCAGCCAAAGCTTTAGGAAATGAATAATCAGCCAAATTATAACCCAGGTTAACAATCACAAGGGTAGGTTGATAATTTTCGAATGACTCTTTGTATTTAGTGAACATCTCTTCAGGAGTATAAGCTGACTGAGAAATATTAACAGATATCGATTCTTGAATTGAGTTGATTTTTTTGTGAAGCAACGAAAAAAATGTTCTTTCGATATCACTAGCACCTGCACCTATTGACTGTGAAGTACCGACTAACATTATTCGATTTTTTATTCGGGTATCATTAAGATCTCTAAATCTGGCCAACTTAGTCTCATAAATACAATTTATGTTTTTAATACAGAAAATTGTACCGCCGAATATTCTATCACTCGGATATCTCTTATAGGTAAGTTCCCTTAATTCATTTATTGTCCTTGTTGGATAAAATATGGATTTACGATAAAACTCAATATCATCCCAGAGGGTTTTATCTTTTTTAAATTTCAAGTTTTCCGTAAAGGATTCGATCTGTTGAACGGACATTAGTTTTGTGTCCGTAAAGTAAATCGTTACCATGAAAACCAATACTATATATTTCAAGTATATTAATTTATTGAGCGAAATGAATGTTGCGAGAAAACAAAACAGCGAAAGCAGGAGCAATATTGAAACAAAGTTTTTAATACTGAAGTTTATTTTAAAGTCTTGATGATAATTACTCGAATCTGTGAAAGTTACATTTATTTCTTTTATTTCGATGTCAGTTTCATCACCTCGAATCCCCCAGTCTCCACCAAGACTATATTTTTTTAGAATGTATTTTTGGTCTTGCAACCCAACTTCTACATCTTCACCAATCTGAGAAAGCTCGACCTCAAGTCTTTTTGGCAACCTTGCGACTTTTGATACTTTGACTTGCTCAATGTTTCCATTTTTATCGCTATATCTCGTGATATTTTTACCATTCACAATTCTAAGCCCATCTGAATTGTTGCCTTGGTAATGCCAATACAAAAAAAGATCAGAGTCTTTGCTCCAATTAAAACAATATTTAACCTTTGCTATCTTTTTTTCGTTTCGAAAGCGAATCTCTTGATTGCCGTGCCAGTGTGATAACTTTAAACCATTCTCTGACATACTTGAACGTGAAAGATAAAACGAATCGCCACCAACTAAGGCCAACCGTTGTAATTTCTTTACAATCAAAGCTTCGGGAATTCGCAAGGCAGGAATTTGATATTGATTTGAAATAAAATTTTCAATTATAATTGAATTTACAATTACAAGAATAAATATTGCCAAGAGCTTCAGTTTCACATCAACCATTAAATCACAGCACCATGTATTATCATAAATAATATTTGAATATTTAAAAAATTGCTGTGAGGTTCTAAATAATTTCCAAAATTGTATTCATGATATCGACGGTTTTGCTGTTTATATTTCAACAACTCTTTTTCGCTAATTGATGACTAACATAATTTTCGATACGATGACTTAAAGATGCCGAGTTAAGTAGCTATAAATCCCCACAATGATGTATTGAATTTCATGCTAAAAAATCTCGCTGGTACACAAGCAGCACATCCGCAGATGTGTGGACTGCGGCCATATCCTAGACGTCACATCGCTTAAGTACCCACCCTAACCGATCAACTTCTAACCGTTTGTTATATTATTACAATGAGTTGATGATGACCAAGAATACGCGCAAGAATTATCCCGAAGAATTAAAGGCCGTGCCCCCACAGACTATCTGAGCAAAACCAGCAGAGGAGTACAATATCATTCTGATGATAACGCCAAAACCCTTAGGAAACATGAGTTACGGGCTCGTATCCCGCAAAGGGAAATTCATATCACAATGCGCGAGTGGAGTATTTCATTTAGGCATTGATCTACGATGAGACAACCTGGATATCATCGTAACCTGTCTGATTTAATACTGTGGATTTAAAACGAGTAGCGGCTACATTGTTCGCATTAATATTTGCCGACAGATGAATTTGAGGAATGAACAAGATGAATTATACAGGCGGCAGAATCGATAGACCGCACTCCGGTCCCTACTGAGAGACTCCGATTTTAAAATATTTAATAAAATAATATTCATCATCTTTTATCTCAATAAATTCAGATGTTCTTATCGTCAATAACTGAAGCTGCAATAAAAGATTTTTCTCAAACGTGAGTCACTCATCATTGAAATGATAATAACAAAAATTGTTTTTTGTTCACAAATTGAATAAAATTGATTCTTATATGATTAGCGACCAATGATCAGCGGACTTCCCTGGATCAATACTAAAACGCGGTAAAGCCGTCATGATACATAATCTTAAGACATTTAAATCTCTTGTTTTTTGCACATTATTATTTGTGATCGTATCTTATTTGTTATTTTTTCTTTACCAACAATTTCGGTCTGACAGTGATCGGAAAACTCGCTTTTTTTTTCAAGAGCCGGGCCGTGACATGCTGTTTTTTCCGCGAGCTAGAAATGCTACATGGTATACTGAAAATATTACTACCGGCAAAAAGGCTTATTTCCAATTAGATGCAAATTATACACGGGCACCTGTCCCATCTAATAATAAACATCCCAGCAAGCACGTTATTATTGATGGATGTTCATTTGTTTTTGGTGACGGTCTTCCCAACGAAAAAACTCTCGCATCTATTATTCAAGCTCGTTATCCGGAATCTGATGTATACAATATTTCATTTATGGGGGGCTCACCTCACATCTCATTACAGTTTCATGACAATATCGATCTATCTAAAACAGCCCCCCCCGAGGGGACATATATCTATGCGTTTTTCAATCAACAACTTGCGCGATGGCATTTGTCACCAAATTATTTATCTTGGATTGGCGTCGATATTCCAGTTTATCAAAAGAATGATTCTACCTATCTACAGGTTTCAACCATTGAATCACTTCCTAAGTTTCAATTAATGAAATATTTTCGATTTATTGGGCTTGGTCAAATATATGCAGAAGCACTAGCAAGTCCTGAGGATCGTAATATTTGGTCTGACGATCAGATTGAAAGTTTTGTGGACTCCATCCATGAGATTAAACGCAAGTATCTACTAAGGTTTCCGAAAGGTAAGTTCTATCTTCTCATTCACCCAATCGGTGAAGACAGGGATGGCTCAGTGAGGATGAAAGAGTTTTTTAAAAAAAGAAACATAGCAATGCTATTGCCCTCTGATGACTACTGGGGCTATCTCAAGTCGATCAACTCTAACTCATTTGATTTTCAAATTGATCATGACGGGCATCCAAATCATAGATTTAACAAGTGGCTTAGCGACTGGCTTAGTGAGAACTTGTTTAATATGGATGTTCAAAACTAGAAATTTTTTCTTTATTAAAGAACCTGCCTCCGTCTTTATGAAAAGAATTGTGTGCAAAATACAACTTATAAGCGACTGAAAACGGCACAAAAATCAAATAATACATTGTTACGAGAAGTAGGTAGGAGTTAATGCGTCCCAATGTTTTAATTATCTTTATTTCGAAATTTCTAAAATTCTCCGAAAAGATCCCTACCGTGAAGATAATTAGTACAAGAAAATAATCGTACCTACTTCCCTTGAATGAATACAGAACCACCCAAATTAAAATGGTGAAATTGAAATGATATAAGTATCTCTCTCGAAAACTAATCCAGCTCATATGATTTTCGCCAATCTAGTTCATCTGTAAAATGTGAATTTAAATCTTTGGTTATTAAAAAGTTACCAAGTATTAAAGCATCTATATCTGTCCTCATGAAACATTTGAATGCGTCCTGTGGAGTACATACGATAGGCTCTCCACGAACATTGAAAGACGTGTTAACCAGAACAGATGTTAGATTCCTTTCTTTGTATTTTGTAAGGAGTGAATGTAAAATGGGGCTCCTATTGCGAGATACCGTTTGCAATCTCGCGGAATAATCTACATGGGTAATCGCAGGATATTTCGATCTTATTTGATTTAGCCTTTCAATACCGAACTTTTGCTCATCCGCGGGGCTAATCTTTTCTCTCAAGTCATCGTTCACATCAGCGACAAAGAGCATGTATGGGCTCACTCCCTTAAATTTGAATATCTTTCCAACATCTTCTTCCAAAACTATTGGTGCAAAAGGGCGAAAAGACTCTCTAAATTTCACCTTTAAATTCATTCGATGTTGCATATCCTTGATGCGAGCATCACCAAGGATAGATCTGTGTCCTAGCGCTCGAGGGCCGAACTCCATTCTTCCCTGGAACCAACCTATGATTTTACCAGCCTCTAACAATTCACAAGTCTTTATGTCCCTCGTTTCTAAGTTCAATTCCTCATATGGGATGTTATTCTTTTCTAGATAATATTTAATTTCTATTGCTTCATAACTAGGCCCCAAGTAACTTCCCATAAGTGCGTCGCTTGGTTCAATTTCTCGCGAATTTTTTAATCCTAGGTGCCAATAGCCAAGCGCTGCTCCAATTGCCCCTCCGGCATCCCCCGCAGCAGGTTGAATCCATATATTATCAAAACCGGCTTCATTTAATATCTTACTGTTTGCAACACAGTTCAAAGCAACTCCACCAGCCAAACAAAGATTAATCTCACTTGTTTTTCTTTTAACGGCACTAATGAGATGAATCATTGCTTTCTCAAGTACGGCCTGAACTGAAGAAGCAACATTCATATGAAAGTCAGTTAGTTGAGATTCTGGTTCTCTCGCTTTTTGACCAAAGAATTCTTCTAATGATTTATCAAACATTCTGATTTTGGAACCATATGTGAAGTATTTCATATTAAGCGAGTAGCTGCCGTCATCATGAAGATCAATCAGGTTGGCCATCATTTTTTCAAAGTATACAGGCTTCCCATACGGAGCGAGTCCCATAACCTTATACTCACCTGAGTTAACCTTAAAGCCGAGGTATGCAGTAATCGTTGAGTAAAGAAGGCCCAATGAATGCGGGAAATGTGTTTCGCACACAGGTAAAATCTGGTTTTCATTTCCTACCCACACAGAAGTCGTTGCCCACTCACCAACACCGTCAACGCATACTATGGCCGCATTTTTATACGGTGATGGATAGAATGCCGATGCAGCATGGGACAAATGATGTTCTGAATATTTAATTAAAGGATTGTGAGTAGGATCTATTTTCTTTAGGTGTTTTTTAATTTCTCTTTCTAAAAACAGCTTC
>JBIKNE010000165.1:0-5607 GCA_044358855.1 Bacteriovoracaceae bacterium
ACACCGTCACGATCAATCGCCACGAATGGATCTTTGGGATAAATTCCTCGAGCTGTGTAGCTCGGTAGGAACTTGCCGGCATCGTCGCGAGAAAGACCGAAGGTTGTTTGTGTCAGATCGTTGGTACCAAACGAGAAGAAATCTGATTCAGTGGCAATTTCTTTCGCCATAATACATGCACGAGGAAGCTCCAGCATGGTTCCGACTTTGTATTTAACCTTGGTGCCTTTTTCTTTAAAGACGAGTTCAATCTCGGCCATACACTCTTTTTTGATC
This sequence comes from Bacteriovoracaceae bacterium, assembly GCA_044358855.1. Lineage (GTDB taxonomy): Bacteria > Bdellovibrionota > Bacteriovoracia > Bacteriovoracales > Bacteriovoracaceae > UBA6144. Next base: position 277 of record JBIKNE010000165.1, read on the forward strand.
GTAGCGTACTCACGCAATTCACTGGTGAGTGGAATCATGATCTCTGGAAGAGTTTTAATCCCTTGCTTCTCACACAAAATAGCAGCTTCAATAATCGCTCTCGCTTGCATCTGATAAATCTCAGGATAAGTGATCGCTAAACGACAGCCGCGATGACCGAGCATCGGATTGAATTCATGAAGAGCGTTGTTACGCTCATGAATGCGTTTCTCTGAAACACCTAAAACTTGAGCCAGTTCACGCGCTTCATGCTCTTGATGAGGCAAAAACTCATGGAGAGGTGGATCAAGTAAACGGATATTGGCAGGCAAACCATTTAGGGCCTTAAAAATACCTAAGAAATCTTCACGCTGGAAGGGCAGCAATTTATCCAAAGCTTTTTTTCTATCTTCCGTTGTTTCTGCAAAAATCATCTCTCTTACTGCGAGAATGCGCTCAGGAGCAAAGAACATGTGCTCTGTACGACAAAGTCCAATTCCTTCAGCACCAAACTCTAGGGCAACTTTGGTGTCATGAGGAGTATCTGCGTTGGTGCGAATTTTGAGACGACGAGTTTCATCCGCCCACCCCATAAACTCAGCAAAGGCCGAAGAAATTTGCGCTTCAACAGTCGGGATCAGTCCTTCGAAAACTTCTCCTGTTGCCCCATCAAACGTAATGAAGTCCCCTTCTTTAAAGGTTTTGCCTTTCACATTTAATGTTTTATTTTTTTCATCAATTACAAGCGGAGTACAGCCCGCGACACATGGCTTACCCATTCCGCGTGCCACTACTGCTGCGTGAGAAGTCATGCCTCCGCGAGCAGTCAGGATACCTGTTGCTGCCGCCATTCCACCGATGTCTTCAGGAGAAGTTTCAGTACGAAGGAGCACCACTTTTTTTCCGCCCTTCGCCCACTCTTCTGCATCTTTTGAATGAAACACAATGTGTCCGGCTGCTGCTCCTGGAGAAGCAGGTAAACCTGTTGCGAGCAATACTTTAGGTGCTTTGGGATCAAGGCGAGGATGTAAGAGCAAATTCAAATCATCAGGCGAAACACGCAAGAGAGCGTCTTTTTTAGTGATAAGCCCCTCATGAACTTGATCGACCGCCACTCTCATCGCTGCCGCAACCGTGCGTTTAGCATTGCGAGTTTGCAAAATATAGAAGCGGCCACCTTCGATGGTGAACTCAATATCCTGCATATCTTTGTAATGCTTCTCGAGCATCTGATAAGTTTGCACGAGTTCCGCATAGGCCTTAGGCATCGCCGACTCAAGCGTCTTGAACTGCTTATTTTGATCGTTAGTTGAAACGGCATTGATAGGCCATGGTGTACGAATACCTGCCACCACGTCTTCACCTTGAGCATTAATCAAATACTCACCGAAGAATTTTTTATCACCAGTACTTGGATCACGAGTAAAACAAACACCCGTTGCACAGTCTTCACCAAGATTTCCGAAGACCATCGATTGAATATTGACCGCTGTTCCCCAGTCGTGAGGGATGTTATTCATCTCGCGGTATTTAGTTGCGCGATTATTATTCCATGAATTGAATACAGCAGAAACAGCTCCCCACAATTGCTCCATGGGGTCTTGAGGAAACTTCACTCCGTGCTCTGACAAAAGAACGTCTTTGTAAACTTGTACGAGTTCTTGTAAATCATCGGCCGTGAGCTTGGTGTCTTCATGAACACCACGTGCTTCTTTAAGATCTTCCAGCTGAGCTTCAAGCACACTTCCGCGAATACCTAGAACAACGTTTGAATACATTTGAATAAAGCGACGGTAAGCATCCCAAGCAAAACGAGGATTGCCCGTCTTCTTCGCCATTCCCACAACTGTTTTGTCGTTGGTTCCAAGATTAAGAACAGTGTCCATCATCCCTGGCATAGAAGCTCTTGCACCCGAACGAACCGAGAAGAGCAGAGGATTGGTTTCATCACCAAATTTCTTGCCCGTCAAACCTTCCACCCATTTCAGCGAGGCTTCGATCTGGCCACGAATCTCAGGCGAAATAGCCTTGTCTGTTTTGTAAAAATCAAGACAGGCTTCTGTTGAAACAGTAAAGCCTGGAGGAACAGGAAGCTTCAGCGCACACATCTCGGCAAGGTTAGCACCCTTACCGCCTAGGAGTGCCTTCATGTCTTTGTTGCCCTCGGTTAACTCGGCCGAAAACTTATAGACCCATTGGTGTGCCATGCTGACTCCTCAGAGATTAAATGTATCCTTCAAATAATTTTTCACTTTGTCTAAAGCCACACGCTCTTGCACCATCGTATCGCGATGGCGAACAGTGACGGCTTGATCTGTCAGCGTATCAAAATCAACGGTGATACAGGCCGGTGTGCCCGTTTCATCCTGGCGACGGTAACGCTTACCGATTGATCCTGCAGTGTCGTAATCACATTTGAAATCTTTTTGCAGTTCACGCAAGAGCTTCTCGCCAATACCTTCGAGATCTGGCTTCTTCATCAACGGCATACTAGCCGCTTTCACTGGGGCCAATGATGGCTTAAAGCGCATGACTGTTCTTTCTTTCTCGGCATCACCTTTGTTTTCCAGGCGGTAAGCATCTGACAAGATTGCGAGCAAGCAGCGATCTGCACCCACAGATGTTTCCAATACGTAAGGAATGAACTTTTTATTTCCGTCGAGCTGATCGACGTACATCAGATTTTTCTTTGAGTACTCCATGTGCTGTTTCAAATCGAAATCAGTCCGCGAGTGAATACCCTCCATCTCACCCCAACCGTGAGCAAACTCATACTCGATATCAAATGCGGCATCGGCGTAATGAGCCAGTTGTTCGTGCTTATGGAAGCGAAGCTTATCTTTTCTCAGTCCCATCTCAAGGTGCCAATCCCAACGAATCTGCTTCCATTGCTCCATGGCTTCAGCTTGCGTGCCGGGCTTGATGAAGTATTGCATTTCCATTTGTTCGAATTCACGCATGCGGAAAATAAAATTTCCTGGAGTGATTTCATTTCGGAAGGCCTTACCAATTTGCGCGATACCGAAAGGAAGTTTACGGCGCATGGTTGATTGAACGTTTAAGAAGTTAACGAAAATACCTTGAGCTGTTTCAGGGCGAAGATAAATTTCTGCCGCTGATTCCTTTACGGCACCCATATGAGTGGTAAACATTAGGTTGAAGTTACGTGGCTCAGTGAATGAGTTTTTTTCTTTGCAAGTGGGACAAGGTGCAGAGAGATCAATTTGATCTGCGCGAAAGCGACCTTTACAGGCCTTGCAATCGACTAAAGGGTCAGTGAAATTATCCACGTGACCTGAAGCTTTCCATACCATGGGGTGCATGAGAATAGCGGCATCCACTCCATCGACATCGTCACGGAAAGTCATCGAACGCCACCAAGCATTCTTGATATTGTTTTTCAGTTCAACGCCTAAGGGACCCATATCCCAACAAGAGCCAAGCCCTCCGTAAATTTCCGAACTCTGAAAAATAAAGCCACGGCTTTTACAAAGACTGACTAGTTCACTCATTGATTGGAGGTTTTCTTCTGACACGTTGCTCTCCTGGAGGAATCTGTGAGGGTAATTTTGAGAAATTTTTACCATAATACCGACCTTGGCGCATGAGATTTCTCCAAGAGTTAATGTCGTCTGAAGTAACCCGAGAAGTTAACACCATGAATGACGAGAGGAACCCCAGATGGCTTGAACGCCGATACTGGGATTTATTTAATTTTTTTGCTGCTCCAGGACAAAAGCACCATCCGGTTCGTGCTTATAAGCTCCATTCCTTATTGCTCACCTTCACAATTTCACAGATTTTCATGGGTTTTTTTGCTTTCTTCGGTGCGCGGTATATCGATTCAACCGTCATGACCTACGGCCCTTTTATTTGCGTTGCCGTATCTTGGCTAGGGTTATTGGCCTATCGCCTTTGGCATAATATCTTTCTGGCATCCAATATATTCCTGTTCTCCCTCTCAAGTTATACTTTTATTTTTTGTTGGTGCATTGATGGCTTTAGAAAGACAAACTTTGCTTGGTTTGCCCTCATACCCATTGCCGCAGGTATGTTAACCAATCGACTTTATACTTTTGCTTGGTCGCTAGTTGTCATTTTACTCACAGGCCTTGGGTATTGGGCGAGCATAGAGGGGCTCGCCATTAATTTGCTGACTGATAAAGACCACATCACACTCTCAATTATCCAACAACTTGGTTTTCTATTTAGCATCGGGCTCATTACACTATTCATATTGCACCAACAAAAAGTTGTATCTGATTATCTGCGCGAAAAAGTCGTCTCTAAGCAAAATTTACTACGCATTTTAGTTCATGATATTTCCACTCCCCTCACGATTATGCGTATGACGGGTCAGATGCTAGCGAATGGACAAAAAGTTGACCCTCAAGTGGCTGGATTAAAAATCGACAAAAACGCAGAACAAATGAGTAATATCATTAGTCTCATTCGAGACATGGAGAGCTGGGAAGCTCATCATAAAAGTTTGCCCGCCACTCCGATTGAACTTGTCTCACTGCTCGATCAAGTTGTGGAGCTCTACAACAATCGCCTTGTCACTAAAGGCATTCACGTCGCTAAGTTTTACTCAAGCGAAGTCTATGTGTTGGGTCATGAAACGATGCTGGTTCATCAAGTTTTTGGAAATTTACTCAGTAACGCCATCAAGTTTTCCACGCAACAAAGTCGCATCGAAATTGGCATTGAACCACTCTCGGCTCATCAGGTTTCAGTCGTCATTCGTGACTATGGAATCGGAATTCCCTTACAAACTCGAAAAGATCTCTTCGACCCATTTGCACTCACTATGCGTATCGGAACTGCAGGGGAAAAAGGCACCGGCCTAGGACTTCCGATTACTAAAAACTGTGTGGAACTCTTGGGTGGAATGATTGTAGTTGCATCAAGGACAAAAGAAGAGAATCCGCAAGATCATGGAACAAGTATAACCGTCATTTTAAAACGTGCGCCGCAAATCTAGTCTCGCTGAGAAAGCTCATAGAGTTTGCGATATTCGCCAGCAGTATTCATCAATTCTTCGTGGGAACCCTCTTCTACTTTTTTACCTTCTTTAAGCACCACAATTCGATCGTAGTTCTTTAAGGTGGAAAGTCGATGAGCTACTGCCACAACTGTTTTGTGACCTGCTTCTCGTTCTAACGCGGCTTGTACTGTTTTCTCTGATTCGTTATCGAGTGCACTGGTGGCTTCATCAAATAGCATGATGTCACGATTTTTCAAAAATGCTCGAGCTATTGTTAAACGTTGAGCCTGGCCACCTGATAGTCGCAATCCTCGATCACCAATTATGGTTTGAAGCTTTTCGGGTAATTCAAAAACAAAATCCTT
>JBIKNE010000166.1:0-5606 GCA_044358855.1 Bacteriovoracaceae bacterium
TTTGCCGTACCAGTTGATACCGTAAAAATGATTGTGCCTCAGCTGATCATTCATGGCCGTATTATTCGCCCAGGCCTTGGCATCGGCATTGTGCCTGAGAATATGCGTGAGCGACTAGGCCTCTCTGAGAAAGGTGTGATTATTTCTCATATTGATGAGAGCGGTGCAGCCGGAAAAGCAGGCCTTAAGGGTATGACCCAAGATCGTTTCGGACGAGTCTATCTCGGAGACGTCATCCTCTCGGTTGATAACAAAGAAGTGAATAGCCTTGATGACATTTTCCATGTGCTCGAGAGCTATAAAATCGGAGATACCGTTTCATTGAAGTATCGTCGTGGAGACAAAACTCAAGTGACTAAAGTTAAGCTACAGTCGCTCTAAGTTTTTTAGGGCCGCCTCTAGAGTCTCTTGTTTCTTAGCAAAGCAGAAACGCAAATATTCCTGTCCCTCTTTCGACTTGAGATAAAAAGCGGAAGGGGGCACAGTGGCCACCTGATAGTTCTTCACCAATTCCATGGCATAATCCACATCAGTTGACTTCGTCTTGCTACGAATTGGCACCATCATGAAATAGGTTCCACGAGGAATTGCAAATTCAAAACCTAAGCTTTTGAGACCAGCGTAGAAGAAATCTCTTTTCTCCAAATAAGTCTTTTGAAAAATCGGCAAATAAGTTTCAAGTTGCTTTAAGCCATCGGCCACCGCTTCTTGGAGAGGTGTAGCGACTGAAAATGTCACATACTGATGAACCAAACGAGTTGCATGTGAAAGTGCACTCGGAGCACAGATCCAACCGGTTTTCCAACCCGTCAAACCAAAAGTTTTTCCGGCAGAGCTGATGGTGAATGTGCGTTCATACATTCCAGAAAATTGCGCCAGTGGATAATGTTTGGCACCATCGAACAAAAGAAACTCGTAGACTTCATCACTGATAACTAAGAGATCGTATTTAACAGCAAAACGCGAAATCATTTCCAGCTCGCTCTTTTCCCACACTTTGCCCGAAGGATTGTGAGGGTTATTCACGATGATCATTTTTGTTTTTACAGTTACAGCGGCTTCTAATTCAGAATCAACAACCGCAAAATCTGGTGCGTGCATCGTAACTGGGATGGCCTTACCACCCGCCATTTCAATGGAAGCGACATAAGAGTCATAGAATGGCTCGAGGACAATAACTTCATCACCTGGATCAACACAGGCCGTAATTGTCGTGAATAAGGCTTCAGTGGCTCCCACAGTTATGGTGATTTCAGACTCAGGGTTGTAATTCAGTTTGTAGTACCGCTGATAGTAATCACTGACAGACTGACGAAGTGAAGGAGCGCCCATAAAAGGTGCGTACTGACCGTGGCCTTGCTGAATCTTATCCTGAGCAATTTTTTTAAGCCATTCTGGCCCATCAAAATCGGGAAACCCTTGGCCCAAGTTGACCGCTTGATGCTCGCGAGCGAGCTTAGACATAACTCCAAAAATGGAGTCTTTAAAATGAGCAATACGTTGAGCTGTTTTTTTCATGTCGGCCTTATAGCATAACTAGAGGCGTGGATCCATGGCATCCCGCGTGGCTTCTCCCACCAATGACAGCATGGTGAGGGTCAAAAACATCGCCAAAGAGGGAAATACCGCTAACCACCACCCGATGGTGAAGTTTTGTTGGGCCTGATTCAAGAGTTCGCCCCAGCTTGGTGTGGGTGGAGTCAGACCAAAACCTAAATAATCAAGACTCGCCAATCCTACAATATTGCCAGAGATAACAAAGGGGGTGAAAGTAATGATGGGTCCTAGCGAGTTTGGCAGTAAGTGACGGAAGAAAATCCGAACGTGGCCCGCACCAATAGCGCGTGCCCCTTCCACGAAATCCATTTTTCTATTCTTTAAAAATTCACCGCGGACATAATAGCTGATGCTGATCCAACCGAAGAGACATGAAATCAGCACTAACAAAATCAGGGTCGGTTTAAAAATAGCAATCAAGATAATCAATAAGAAGAATTGCGGAACAGTACTAAGAATCTCAACGATTCGCTGTCCCCAGAAATCGATACGGCCACCCTTCCAACCCATCACGCCACCAATCACGGTACCTATCAAAAAGGTGATCATCCAAACTAAGACTGCATAGGTCATCGAATAGCGCAGCCCATAGAGGAGTCGAGTCAAAATATCGCGACCTCGATCATCAGTGCCAAACCAATTATTCAACGATGGAGGTGATGGATATTTATCAAGTTGATAGTTTGATTCGAAAGGATCCCACTTCACTACCGGCCAAATAACGGTGTCACTTTCTGCAAATTTAATATTTCGATAGTCTGGCGCCACGCGATTGAGTTGTCCAAAGGCGCTGGCGGGATATTCATTTATTATCGGGAAATAGCTCTTACCGGCATAACTTAAATAGATCGGCTTGCTATTGGCCCACCACTCGGCAGAAAAACTAAAAAAACAAGCAATCACCAAAGACCACAAGCTAATAAAAGCTAAACGGCGAGACTTAAAACGTCTCCAGCGGCGCAGCGAAATATCATTTTTTATCCAACGTTCAATCATGTGAAATCAATCCTTGGATCAACGAGAACATAGGCGATATCACTCAAAAGGTTACCAATCAAAAAGAGCACACTTTGAGCAAATACCAGTCCCATGATGACATTATAATCCCGCGATAAAACCGATTTATAACTTAGGAGTCCCACTCCATCGAGCTGAAAAATCGTTTCCAAAAGAAGTGAGCCTGCAAAAAACACCGTTAAGAAACTACCGAGACCTGTCACTATCGGAATCAAGGCGTTTCTAAGAGCGTGCTTTAAGTGCACATTACGTTCATGGACACCTTTTGCACGAGCAGTACGCACATAATCTTTTTTAATTTCTTCAATCAGCGAATTTTTCATTAAAAGAGTGAGAGATGTGAACGATCCAATGGTGTAACACACCAAGGGCAATACGAAATGGTGTAGTCGATCTAACACTTTTCCAACAAAAGACAGATCTTCATAGTAATCAGAACTAATACGTCCAATCGGGAACATATCTAGAAAACTTCCTCCGCCTAAGAAGACAATCAAAAGAATTGCCAGCATGAAGGGAGGTATTGAGTAAGTGATAAAAAGAATCAAACTCGAGGTGGTATCGAACACACTGCCATGACGAAGAGCTTTCATAATCCCTAAAGGAATTGAAATGAGATAGCTCAACAACAGTGAAGCGATACCAAATTGCAAAGAGACCGGAAACTTAGAAACGATCACATCTACGACAGGCTCTTCGTAAGTAAAGCTCTCTCCAAGATCAAGGGTCGCGATGTTTTTGAGCCAGATAAAATAGCGCATGTAGAGTGGCTTATCAAAACCATACTGCTTATTGAGTGCTGCGAGGACTTCATCAGATACAGTACTGGAACCACGTCCACCCGACTCTCCTCCAGCATTCATGCCACCGCCAAAGCGCAACTGCTGGAGCTTTTGCTCAACGGGAGATCCAGGGGCAAGATTGATGATGGCAAAAACAATCAGTGTGACCCCGATCAAAGTCGGGATCATCACTAAGAATCTTTTGAGAAGGTACTTACCCACTACGGCACCAAAGTCCAGTACTGCGTCCCTACACCATAAGTGAAGGTATCGCGTGTTTTTTGAATTCGGCCGTTATGAGCGTAGAGCGTCGTTTTACCGGCGAAAATAAATAAGTAGGGTGAATCATTCGCGATCGTTTCATAAACTTTATTTAAAAGCTTAATGCGCTTCTCGCGATCATGCTCTTTACGGGCCTGATCAATCATGCGATCAACTTCAGGTACGGCATAACCAATAAAATTTGAACCATTGCTGCCAATAGAAGCTGAGTGCCAAATTTGTTTTGGATCAGGATCCCCTGTGCCAGGTCCCCACGCTAAACGAACTGCATCGAATTTTCTTTCATCAATAAGTTTCAAGAATGAGTTCCATTCGATCTGCTGGATATTGATTTCAATACCAACCTTCTTGGCTTCTTCTTTATAAATTGTGAGGTACTTCACGTAATCTGGTAGTGGCTCGAGGATAGAAACGGAGAACGGAGTCTTCTTGCCTTTGATCACTTTATCCAAGAGACCATCACCATCGGTATCTTTCCAACCAGCTTCTGTTAAAAGCTTCAAAGCACCTTCTGGATCAAAGCCCACTGGCTTAAGGCTTGCAGGATGGAAGTCACTTGATGGCTCAATCGGACCATCAGCGTGGGCCGAGAGATTAAACTCAAATTTATCCATTGCGAAATCACGATTATACAGTTTCGCCAAGGCGACTCGAACTTTTTTGTCCGAAAGGATTGGATGACGAAGATTCCAGCCTACGAAAGTATAACCTTTAGGAGCTTTGTTACTTGTTTTAACTTTAAAGAGTTTTGTCCCCCACTCTGGACCGTCAGTACGCTTCATAAAGGCTTCTGGACGAAGTGAAACGTAATCCAAATCACCTTTCTTGAATGTTTCAAGAATTACGTTCTCTTCAGTTAGAAAGCGCATGACAAGACGCGGATAGTTCCACGTCTGTTTATTGCCTTCGACTTGGCGTCCCCACCACTCTTCGTTGCGATCAAAGACGATGCGCTTACCTTTTTCATATTGTGTGAATTTATAAGCTCCAGTGCCGATCAATTTCTTCGAGAAATCTTTCTTATTGGCCTGATCACCATAGAAATGTTTCGGTAATACTGTAAGGCCGGCAGCTACATCAAAGTTTTTAAAATAATCGTCTTTCAAGTAGAACTTGATGGTTTGAGTATCAACTATTTCAACTTTCTCAATGTTTTCATAGTAAGGGCGTAAATGGGCCGTTTTAAAATTTTCATCAAAGATGGCATCAAATGAAAACTTAACATCTTCAACTGTGAGTGGTTTGCCATCGTGCCACTTAACACCTTCACGCAAAACGAATGTATATGACTTTTTATCTTTTGAAACTTCCCAGCTTTTTGCTAGTGCTGGTTTCCACTGATAGGTTTCAATGTCACGCTCAAGCAATGTTTCTAGTACATAAGCATGCACGATTGTCCCGGCTCCATCATTGGATGAGAGCGGATCAAGCGATGAAGGCTCTCCTTGCGTGTTATTGATAAAAAATGTGCCTTGTGAGGCCTGTGATTTTTTTTCTTGGCAAGCCGCCAGCATGGCCAACATAGCAAGACATACAACAATATGTTTCATTTTAAAGACTCCTTACTTGTCTATTTGTGAAAATATGAATCAGGATCGAGTGACCAGCGATCAACAGTGAAGTTATGTTCGTGAATCCGATAGGACTCAAGCTTACTCTCCACTTCATTCAAACGTGCTTCCGCTTGTTTAAAGGCGACCAGCGAATTAGCCTTGTCTTCTTCTAGGGCAGCAAGATCTTTATTCCACTCTGCCTCTAGTTTTTGTCTTAAGATTTCATAACGCTTATTAGTCGCTTCCACTTTCTCTACGTGGGCATCGAGATCTCTTTCGTGATGGCGTTTTCTCGCCAAGAGCGCCATTCGTTTCTTTAAAAGGATCTCAACCAACTCATGAGCTGCTTTTAGATTATTCTCGAGATCCTTGCTCCAAAAATGTAAATAACTACCAGTCGTCACATGAACTCGTT
>JBIKNE010000167.1:0-5522 GCA_044358855.1 Bacteriovoracaceae bacterium
CTCTAATTTCTGTGTTTAAAAGTTGGTTTTCGGCTTTACCAATCTTCGCTGGAGTAAATTGCTTGTCTATAATCCATTGATCAAAAGCACGCGAGATACGTGCTAATTCCTGGTCACTTAACCAGTTATCAATGACTCCTAGGCTATCTCTGGCAATGCTCGCAATTAAATCCACTCCGCCTCCGGCGATTTCTTCCCTATTGTACGCGTAGCTACTAGGCCCGAAAATGGAAAAAAAGGATAATCCATGACACGAGCGATACTTTGCTTCTTATTTTTTCTTTCCATGCTTTTCACTCTTGATGTTCCGGCCGCTACCAATAGCACGAAAAGCTGGACGAGCGAGACAAAGGCTATTCTGAAAGAGTATTCATACGCTTGTCGCAATTCAGATGTAGTGGTTGATGAGATTGTGAGTGACTCACACATCGCAGGTCGAGTCATTGGATTGCCGCAAGAATCGTATGAAAAGTTCAAAGTTATTTTTTATGTAAAAACCAATCGCTGGTACGTTCATCCTTACTTCCAACCAGAAAATCCGGAAGAAGGTTCGGCATATGCCAAAATTCGTGAAGACGGAAGCTTTAGAATCAAAACAGTAAAACGTAATGTGAATGCTTCACGTTTGGCGGTAAGTGTTGTGCCTGAACCTTATGTGATCTCTTCGCAAAGAAGATGGCTACGTCCGTTTTTAGGTTTGTTCGGCGGCGTCTTTAAGTATTCCTGTCGAGGAGTTGTCGTTCCTTTGAACGGCGAGCTGTGAGACTTTTTTCCAAGTCAAAATAAAGAGTCCACTGGCGACGAGCGCAAGCGAAATCGCCAGACCGACCCAAAAGCCCTGCGCTTCCATTCCAAATTTATTGCCTAAGCTCCAGCCAAGTGGAATACCAATCACCCAATAGCCGATAAATGTAATGATCGAAACCGGACGAGAGATTGTGAGTCCGCGCAAAATCGCACCCAATGTAACCTGTGCTCCATCAAAAACTTGAAAGAGAGCAACCCAGAACATTAATTTAATACCAAAAGCCAGTACCGCGGCTTCAGAACCAAACCAGCCTAAGATTGGCCCTGGCACTGTGGCAAACGTGAGTGCAGAGCACGCCATAAAACCCACGCTCATAGACAATCCCACCCAAGCGTAACGTGAGATCATATGTGCGTTTTTTTCACCAAAAGCATGACCGACTTTCACACCGACGGCGCTCGCAATTGCCATAGGAATCATAAATGTTACTGAGGCCAAAGTTAGAACGAGATTGTTTGCCGCTGTTTGCACTTCACCAAACTGACCGACAAAAAGTGTGACCGAGCAGAAGGCCATCACCTCAAAGAACATGGCAATCGCTGTAGGCCATCCGAGCTTGATGACTTCGCGAATGAAATGCCAATCCACTCTTCTTGATTTAACAAATACTGGCAACACTGGAATCAATAACAAAATTCCCAAGAAACAACGAACGAGTAACGACGCCCACGCCAGACCATCCACTCCTAAGTTAGGGAAACCCCAGTTGCCAAAAACTAATAGCCAGTTAAATAAAAGATTAGCGGGCACACCTAGTATCGAAACAGCATTGGCCCAAAAAGTTCTTTCATGGGCCTGCAACCATTCACGCAAAGAAGTGTAGAGAAAAGCACCCGGAATAGACCAGGCAGAAATTCGCACATACGAAGCCACCATTTCAGTCAGCTCCGCCTCATATCCCAATAGTGGAACTAAGTAGGATGCTAACCAAGTCAGCAACATAAAAGGCAGCGACAATAGCATGGAGTAAACAACCGACGCCCACGCTAACTCATCAGTCGGTTTTCCTTCTCCGCGATGTTTAGCAATTAGTGGAGAGAGGGCAAATTGAAATGCCAATCCCACAACAAATACAGGATTAACAAAAGCCACACCAAGGCCAATGGCGGCCAGTGCCGTTGTCGAATGTTGAGTCGCCATCAACATATCGCCTGCACCAATCAGCATAAGGCCTAATTGACCGACGATAACAGGTCCAGCGAACTTTAAGAGCTCAGAAAAAGTTTGCGTGCGAGTGAGTTCTCTAGACATCGTCTTCATCCAGTGTCGGCGCCTGACCGTAAAATTGTTGAAACTCTTCTTGGAAGCTCAATAGGCGCGTATCACTGAGACGATCGACATAGAGAAAACCAAAGAGGTGATCGAGTTCATGCTGAACAACTGTAGCAAGAAAATTACTGGCAATCAGTACTTGCTCCACGCCTCTTTCATCCCAATAAGTAACTTTCACTTGGCGAGGACGCTCCACATAGCCACGCAATCCCGGAACAGAAAGACAGCCTTCCCAAAAACCTTGGGCAGTAGGATCAAGTACTTCCATTACAGGATTAATGAACACGGTGTAAGGCAAACTGTCATCACTGCCATAACGATTCTGACCGGGAGCGAGTTCAATGACGGCCAACTGAATCGACTCACCTATTTGAGGAGCGGCGAGACCGATGCCGCCATAGTGCTGCATATTCTCGCGCATATCTGCAATAAGCGATTGGATCTCAGGATTTTTGAGATCTTCTTGGCTGAGCTTGGCGGCTGTTTGTCTAAGGAGGGGATGTCCCATCCGGCATAGGGGGCGAATCATGGTTAGGAGTTTAGCAATTTTCCCTTCCTCTAGAAACTTTTTCCCTCAACTTTTAAAGGGGGTAACCGATATGGTCAGGTGTCACCATGATGGGGAGATTTTATGTGGGTTTGCTTCAAACGAACGTTGTTATTCTTTGTACTTACACTTCCTATCGCTCAAGCGGTTAGCGCCAAAATGACCGACAGGCGTGATCCACTATTCCGTATCGAGCCTGATCTACTAGAGCGCGGTGACGTGCACTACTCCTTCTATCAATTGCCTGCCACCACAGTTCAAAAGAAACTCCCAGAATTTGTAGATCTCGATGGTCTTAAACTTTTGGAGCGTGAGGGTGTCACAGTCCAAGTCGTAAAACTCGCCTACGTCGTCAACAAGCCAGCAGGTTTTTTCTCTGCGACACAAGTCACAGATCCTAATTGGGTTGAAACACTTTTAGGCCATAAGGTGACACAAATCACGGAAGGTCATTACCAAGTGCCGGGTGATAAGTTTCATGTTTATTACGATTCAGATGATATGACTTCTGTGAAGAACTCGCGCATCGTTCATGCCGTGACTCAAAGTAAAAAGCTCGACCCCATTGCATCGAGCGGTTTCTCTACAGTCATTCTTCATAACAGTGACATGTTGCAGGTTGATAACCATGTCCCACTCTCATCCAAGAAAACTCTTGTGGTGAGCTACCAGCTATCTGTTGTGAAGAAATCCGATGAGACAAAAGCACAACGCGCGAATTTCTTAAAAGAAACCCGCGCGCGTCTGGCACGTGCTTATCCTTGATCGATCACGAGCGCTTTCGGACGTTGAAAGCGCTTGTTAATACGGTCTTTTGTATAACGCTTAAACTCCCCTACTTTTCTCATTAGTGCATCGAAAGCTCTATTGAGGCCTTCGGCCAGATTATCTCCCTCGCCAGTTACCCACCAGTCGCGTCCCATGGCGACGGCGTGAACACGAGCGCGATAGCGATTCCCTTCTTGGCGGAATCTGACGCCTAATTGTCCATCAACCGGAAAGTGCTTTTCCAAGCGACCGATCTCGCGAGCGATAATCGGTTCAATAAAAGGAGAAGCGGGGATGTTGTGCCAATTAACTTGAACGTTCACTAGAAACCTCCTTGTGTCAGTTCGTATAAGTAGCTTAGGCCTCTAGAGGCTCTGGTAACATGTCCAAATCTAGATGCTTACCTTCACTTATCTAGAAGACCTGTTGAAAAATTTGACAATGATCCCAAAAGTGTCAAGGGTTTAGACAATTATCCCCTTGAAATTACAGGGATTCCCCTGGCACGCATCTTGGATATAGAGAGGCACAGGGAGACACTATATGAAAACGATCAACTTAACTCACATCTTCGGCATCATGGGCTTGCTCTTAGCTTTGAATATCTTCGGCAAAGCGCACGCCTCGACCATTCAGTGTGAAACGGCTTTTGGGGAAAAGACGTTTATCATTGAGGCGGATCGCGTGGTCTTTTCCAAAGATATGCCAGAACAGGGCCGCTCAATTTCATCAATTGATCATGTTCGTACAGAGCGTCGACACAAAGGTTTCGATAAAGTGCTTTTCAAAGATGGTTTGAAACACAGAATCCACATCGAAAACCCAACAGCGTTAAATGAAGTGGATGACTACATGGTAATCACGTCCCCTAAAGGACACGAAATGACCTACCCCCTGTCATGTCGTAAGTCCTAGTTTCCCCCCTGTCGAAAATGGGGTTCACCGGATGTGAACCTCATTTTTTTATTCTGAGTAATTCTCTCCATCTTTCTCTTGTTTCCACCTCACATCACTTCTGAATAAAATTTCTAATATGAAATACCTTATTTGTTTTGTTCTCTTTACGAGTGCAGCCTGGGCCAATCGTCCTGCGGCTTACACCGAGCTTACTGATTATGTGATTCAGGCCCCTGATCAGGCGGAAACAGGAACATGTTTATTCATGGGCTCAACTGGTTCACTTGAAATTCTTTTAAACCAACGTGATGGCCTTACTGATCAACGCCCTGGTGACATCAACGATCTCTCAGAAACATTTTTGATTCATCAAAAAGCCTGGAACTCACGTTTACCCACAATTGAAAGTGCCTTCATGAAATTCAATTGGGGCGAAACGATGCATGCAAGTGTTCTGCCGTTTGATGCTGAAACAGTTTGGACTAAGCCACCAGGCTTTGGTGTCCTCGAACGAATCGAAGTACCCAAAGTTAAAACAATTCGCCTATTCAACTCTGGTGGACAATGGGACACCAACGTTCTCAAAATCAGTGATCTCGAGAAAGTTAAACAGGCCATGTGGAAACATAAAAGCCCGATTCTTATTAACTATAATGAAAACCGTTTTTGGCATGTGATTAACATCGTTGGCTACGATGACGAACTCGAAGGCCCCTGTCATGAAATCACGGAAGCAGAGTGCTCGGTAACGAAGGGCTCATTCTATGTACGTGATCATTTTGGTGAAGGTGTTGAAGTCAGAGACGCCGACTGGTTCCGCGTCAAAGGTAATGCTGCCATCGTGGTCATGCTCGCTGAATAATTTTTCGAGGATTCCATGAGCATCCTCTTTACTATCAATGACCAGGCGTATTCGGCTCCTCATAAGGTGACCATTGGCCGCGGCGAACCCTTTTCCGTTTTTGGTAAATCTTTTTCTGTCAGCCGCGCCCATGTCGCCCTGATGCTAAAAAACAAAAAAATCTATATTAAAGACTTGGGTTCTAAAATCGGCACACGGAAAAATGGTACGCGCATAACTTCCAAGCAGTGGATTGTTATTACTCCAGAAGACTCCATCGAAATAGATAACTATGTTCTGCGCATCGTGTTTAAGCACGAAACAAAAGAAGTCATCAAAATTAAAAGTGAACCCATTCAAACACCAGAACAAGTGCTTAAGCTCGTTTT
>JBIKNE010000168.1:0-5518 GCA_044358855.1 Bacteriovoracaceae bacterium
TCGCTTTCATCTTGGCGGTGCTGGTTTATCGCCGTCGTCGTCGCCTATGAAAAAGATTCTTCTTCTGGCCGGCATCCTAGGTTTTTTACTCACTCTGACCTGGGTGCTCACTGAGAGCGGTTGGATGGAGAAAAAATCCAATTTAGAAATAGTTATGGCCCAGAGTTTAAAAAATCCTCAGAGGTTTAATCTTCCTGCTGCAGAATTGACCATGAGTGACGGAGTTTGGCGTACTGGAAGCGGTGAAATCGCTCGCGCCGAAGTGCTTGAAGAGCTTCATCGCTCGCTCGAATCTCTCACTATTGCGAGAGTGATTACTGATGCTCCCGATCGCAGTGAGTTCTTTGCTGAAGGTTTAAAGTTTTCGGTAGACGATAAAATATTTGAATGGGGAAGTATGGCCCCTTCGGGTGATAGTTTTTTCTTGGGCCTCGTGGGTGATGCCAATGTCTACGTCGTCGATTTGCGCGCCATGGGCTCATTTGCCATGGCCGACGAAGAAAAAGTTCTACTGCAATCAAAGTATCAGCGCTTAAGAGATCTGCTGCTTTATCCTGAGGATCGCTGGCGCGAAGAGCGTCTCTTGCCTCTGTTACAATTCGCCCAGTTTTTGAATTGGGAGAAAGGTGAATTGAAACTCGACTCTCAAATTTTAAGCAAAAGACCTTGGGGCAAAGCAGCCATGAATGCTTTCTTAGCAGGACTGCAATCCTTGAAAGTTAAAGGCAATATCCTCAATCAACCACCTCCTAAAAAAAGCAAAATTCAATCTTGGATTTTTACTTTGCATAATGGAGAGAAAATCTCCTGGGAGTTTTATGAACATCCCAATTTAGATTTGCTTTATGTCTGGTTGCCACATCTGAAAAAGGCCTATCCCTTAGATCAAGAGAGCAGCGAGTTCATTGGCCGTTTTCCTGAGCGCTTAGTCAGCAAGTCGTTTTCGATGGTGCTGGGTGAGCCGGGAGTGAAGCCAGAAATTATTGAAAATAAGCAGCTAGTAACGGCTGAATCAGAAGCCAGTAAAGCGCTGATCCGTTTTATGCAAACTCCCCAGACATTTGAAATACTCAGTTTGATAACTGGCAAAGATTGTCAGGAACTGGCGCGCACATCAGTCATTCAACTGAAGACGCAAGGGATTGAGTACGCATGGCGCCGCGTCTCCAATGGATGGGGCATACTCGATTGTGAGACTGGACTGACATGGACGTGGAGTCTTCCCTTGGAGTCTCCCATGGATTTTGCTACCCTTTTAAAACCATGATGCAAACTCTCGCGGCCTATCTTCATTCCTATACTTTATGTCTCTTGAGACCACGTCTGATGTTGGATTGGTTGCAGCACGGAATCCCCCCCTATGGAGATGAAGAACTCCCGCGTCCGGAGCTCTCTTATCAAATCGGTGTTTCTTGGGCGCTAGCGATCGTGCAGGGAATTGCCCGTTTAATGATTGCTAATGTTTTGGTGCAATTGTTTCTGAGCTATCAGAATGAAGACAATCTTTTCTCTGCCTTTGTGGATGCTCAAGACGGACTTTTTCCTTATTACATTTTGGTTTTCTCGAGTGCTCTTGATTTGATTTTTTTTCCGATTCTGACTTTAGTCATGACCGAAGTCTGGAGTTTTATCCTGCGTCTCTATGCGGGTTTTTTAGAAGTAGAAGGTGATCATCAAGACATTGCGACCGATATAACCAATGTCGCTTTAAGCTCGCACTTCTTTCTCATTCTTCCTGTGATTGGTGTCTTTTTTCAGCAGCTCGCTTGGCTCTATTTACTCTATGTTGGTTGTCGCCATCGCTTGGGTGCTAGTCGCGCTCTCTCACTTATTATCCTTATTACGCCTACGGTCGTAATTCTGATGGTCACTTGCTTGCTTGTTCTCGGTTTATTTTATTTATTCGCAGCGAGCTGATTGGCCGACATTTTCTTGCGGCCATGCATGATCGCGAGGTTATAGATTTCCACATTCTAGAGCTTAATTGTCATCTTAACCCAATCCTGAAATTATCAAGAGACACACACTATTCATGTCGAGGAAGGATACCTCCCAATGATGCAGCAATTTTCAGGTTCAGTAGAAGTCGTTTGCGGCCCGATGTTCTCCGGTAAAACGGAAGAGCTTATTCGTCGCGTGAAGCGTGCTCAGATCGCCAAGCAGCGCGTACAAATTTTTAAACCCGCCATGGATACGCGCTACTCGGAAGAAGAAGTCGTCAGCCATTCATCGCTGACTATTAAGGCCGAACCGGTGGAAACCGCCGTGGATATTCTTGTGCGCCTTAAAGATTCCACTCGAGTCGTAGCGATTGATGAAATTCAGTTTTTCGATGAAGCCATTATTACTGTTGTCACCAAGCTCGCTGCTCGTGGTTGCCGTGTGATTTGTGCCGGCCTTGATCTCGATTATCGCGCTCAGCCCTTCGGTCCGATTCCTCAGCTTTTAGCGATCGCTGATGAAGTCACTAAGATTCATGCCATTTGTACTGTTTGCGGCTCTCCAGCGGTGCGCTCTCAGCGTCTATCGAAGAGCAAAGAACAGGTTCTTTTAGGTGAAACCGACGCCTACGAGGCGCGTTGTCGAGGCCATTATCAGCACGACGACGTGGAAGAACAGGCACTTCTACCGCTAGAAGAAGAAAAGCTTAAGGCCATGGCTCAACTGGGCCACTGACTAAGAGCACTCAATGGTGCTAGCATCTCCTCGAAATCCCCCGAGGAGGAATTATGGAAATGTACACGCCCGAAGTAATGATTTCGGACGAAGAGATCGCCCTACGTATTGAGGCCTTGGGCCAAGCGATTACACAAGACTTTGCCAATGAAGAGTTGGTGGTGATTTGTGTTTTGAAGGGTGCTTTCATGTTCACCTCGGATTTGATTAAAAAAATCAATCGTCCCCTTTCTCTCGAATTCATTTCACTTTCAAGTTACGGCGATTCGACTCAGAGTTCAGGCAATGTTCGTCTCGATATGGACATCACTTGTAACGTTGAAGGCAAAAACGTTCTCATCGTTGAAGATATCGTTGATACTGGTTTAACCATCAGCACTCTGATGAAAATGTTAGAACTCAGAAAACCCAAAGAAGTTCGTCTGGCTTCATTATTGTTCAAGCCTTCAAAGTTGAAGCACCAAGTGAAGATTGATTATTTGGGTTTTGAAATCGAAGACAAGTTTGTCATCGGCTACGGCCTTGATTATGCCGGCCGCTACCGTGAACTTCCTTATATTGGAGTGCTGAATGCAGGTAACTGAGTCAGGCTCAGTCCGTGTCGACCTCGTTGGTGGCACTCTTGATATTGAACCGATCAATTTGATTTTGAAAGATGTCTGGACGTTGAACGTTGCCACCGGACTCAAAGCACAAGTGATCCTTGAGAAAAATAGCTTTGCTGGCGTAGAGATCGTTTCGTCGGATTACAACAAGACTTACAGCTACAAAGAAACCGAGCTCTCAGAAGACGAAGTGCTCTATTCCAAGCGCTTTGAAGAGATGACTTTCGTTTTGCAGATCCTGCATCTCTTTGGAATTAAGAAAAATTTTAAACTGACTCTTCAGTCAGGTGCTCCAGCGGGCTCGGGCCTTGGTGGTTCATCGGCAATGGGTGTGACGCTCTATAAAGCGCTTTGCCAGTTCTGCGACAAGCCTTTTGAAGTCAAAGAAGCTGTTCGCCGAGTGAAAGGTGTGGAGTCGCGTATCTTGAATCAAGGTGTGGCTGGCTATCAAGATTATTTCCCCGCTCTCGTGGGCGGCGTGCTTGCCTTAAAAGGTATTGAAGGTGATGTCGTAATTGAGCAGCTCTTCAATCCAGAACTCAAAAAAGTCCTGGAAGAAAATGTCGCTTTAGTTTACTCGGGTCAAAGCCGCGCCAGTGGGATCAATAACTGGGAAGTCTATAAAGGCTTCTTTGATAAGCGCTCCGAAGTCGTGGAAGGGATGGCGAAAATTGCCAAGATCTCGACTGAAACTCGCACAGCGATTAAAACCAAGAACTGGAAAAAGATGTTGGAGTTGATCGGCAGTGAAGGAGAGGCGCGTGAACAACTTTTCCCCAATATTACGACCGATAAGATTCGTGACCTGGCCCAGGCCTTGCGTTCTCAAGGTCATCCGGTAGGTTTAAAAATGTGTGGAGCGGGTGGAGGAGGATGTTTTATTCTCGTTCATTACGGTATGCCACTTGATGCGCTTGATGCCTTAATCTTGAAGTGCAACATGCGCCGCCTCGACTTTAAAGTCGAAGCCCCCTTGTAAATGAATAATCCCGCCAATACTCATGCCAACGTTGCGGGATTATCATTAGGTGGTGGTCGCCGTGAAAATTTCTTCTTTTGTCTACTCGAGCATTATCCTGAACGTGGTCGCTGGTTTCTAAAATCCCTCCATCAAGTGAAAGACGAAGAGATCCAAGATCGTGATGAGATTATTACCTCGTGGATTGCTCAGTATGGTTTACAAAAACTGGTGGTGGATTTTCCACTTTCAAAACCACCTTGTGATACTTGTCAGCTCAAATGCCCAGGGGCTAATGTCTGTCCTCAACCGGCCGTTATTGAAGTTCGTAAAGAGATGCAAACACTCTTAGAAACTGATGCGAAGATGGAGAAAGAAAACCCTAAACGCTACGAGCAGGCACGCGTTGCCGCCGAAGAGACAGACTGGGCACGGGATCTTTTGCACAAAACCGCCGATGAACATATTCTCTCACGTTCTTTTAAGCGCAAACTACGTAAAGGATTTGTTCCTTATTGGCATCGTCCCATTGATTACTGGATTTGGAAGAGTTACTACGACCAACTCTTATCTGTTTTCAAAACGAGTTACGATTCTTATGGCCATGTTTCTGTCATGCTCTTGGCACGATTAAAATATCTCTTACGCCATTTACCTAGTGATTTGGATCTTCATGAGTCGAGCATTCAAATCGTTTTATTAGAACTCTACCGTGCGCGTTTAGTAGGTAAGTTTCAATTGCTTCAACTCTTTGATCTTGATCTGCAAAGCATGGCCCGTGAAACTCTTATTCGAGGGATTGAGCAGCAGCTTCAATTGTTTATTTACGACCACGATTTTGAAATGCTGGTCAAAAACCCTAAGGCCTTTGACTCCTTCTTGTTGGCCTTGGCCGGCCAAGGCGTCTTAATGAAGCGCCTTCGTGAGATCCCTTCGTGGGGTAATCATGATGGTGGGAACTTCGTTGTTCCTGACTTTTCAGCGGTTTAAGTCCTTATAATCACAATGAAATGAGAGCTAATTGCCCTTTGGTCGCTGGGCCGTTTCCCCTTATAATAGCTGAGGGGAGACTTGAGCTATGTGGTTAATCATTCTTACGTTGATTTCAGGTGCAAATGCTTCGACATTAGACGATTCCGCCGCCATGGCCGATACTTTGATTTCCAATACAGAGTTACTCAGTCCGGCCGCCAATATTCAACAATGTAGTGCTGTCACGAGTGGTGATGATAGCCTCCATTCAATTTGGCCTTACTAATCTCGCAAAAGTTTTCATATT
>JBIKNE010000003.1:0-19104 GCA_044358855.1 Bacteriovoracaceae bacterium
CACGATTTGGATGTCTGTGCAGTTATAACTCCAGAGAATATCGCGAAGTTAAGATTAATTTTAGAAGATATTCATCCTCTACATCGAATGATGATTCCAAAAAAGTCATTCATTGAAATCCCAGAAAACCTAGACGGTATCCAAAATCTTTATCTTTCAACTGATGCCGGAGTGCTTGATCTTATTTCAAATGTCGTAGGCGTAGGAGACTTCTCGGTTGTAAGTAAATCAGCAGTTGAAATTACAATCCTGGGAAACAAATGCAAGATCATTTCTCTAGACGATCTAATTAAATGTAAAAAAACATTAAAAAGGCCTAAGGATTTATTAGTAGCAGATGAACTAGAAATCATTCGAGAGAAGGGAAATGCTTGAGGCTTAGACATGAACACTACAGGACTCTTCAAAAAGATCGATTGCTATTTAATACCGGTGCCCGACCTTGCACGGGGCATTGCATTCTACCGAGACCAACTTGGCCATAAACTGCTCTGGCAAAGAGAAACACAAGCTGGTCTACAGATGTCAGACACGGATACAGAAATTGTTTTAAACACAGATAACCTAGGAGAAACAGATCTCTTGGTTGAATCAGCTCAATCTGCTTTCACTCAACTGCTCGCCCGGGGCTGCAAGCAGATCGACGCACCCTTTGAGATCGCTGTTGGTTGGTGCGCAGTAGTGGAAGACCCCTTCGGAAATCGAATCGGCTTCTTGGACTTATCAAAAGTCAGCAACAGCTAGCTCTCACTTCCGCTGCGAGGAACCAATGCAACATACATAACTACAAGTTCGAATTAGTCCTCGAATCAGTGCACTATTTCCAACCTATCACAGCCTAATACGAATTCTTCTCCATCATTTACGTTGCCCCAATTTGCAATTGTGGCAGAAATAGTGACAAAATCTGTGAATGCAACTGAAACCCGATCCAGTAGAAACTGCTGAAAAAATTTATAGAGAGAAGTTCCCTGATGCCAAAGCCTTCTTCCTGGCAGGGTCTGTCCTGCGGAATGAAGCTACCAAGTTTTCAGACCTGGACATCATTGTCGTCTTTGACCATCTCGAAGTGGCATATCGTGAGTCTTTTATCTTTGATGAGTGGCCCGTCGAAGTTTTTGTCCATGACCCAGCAACGCTGAATTACTTCTTTCAAAAAGTTGATGGGCCAACAGGCGTGCCATCTCTGGCGAGCATGGTGAGTGAGGGCGCGGATATTTCCGCTCCGAGTGATTTTTCAAATAAGCTGAAAGACACAGCAAACACCCTCCTCAAAGACGGTCCCGCACATTGGTCTAAGGCCGAATTAGACCGAAGCCGATATTTCATTACTGACTTTTGCGACGATCTTAGAAGTCCGAGGTCTTTTCATGAGATGGTTGGCACTTTAGGTCTGCTACAAGAAGCTCTCACAAATTTTCATTTCAGGTCACAAAGCAAATGGTCCGCTAGAGGCAAAACTATTCCACGACGATGGAAGCAAGAAGACCCGGCCTTGGCAGATGAGTATTTAAGCGCATTTGAATGCGCACTTAAGCAAGGTGATACAACGAAGGTCATCGATTTTTCGGAAAAGTTGCTTAAGCCGTTTGGTGGATGGCTTTTCGAAGGATTTAAGATGGAGGCACCAAAAGATTGGCGGCTCCCTTAAGCAATCTTTAGATTCACTGCCACTGCCACTGCCACTGCCACTGCCACTGCCACTGCCACTGCCAAGGAAGAATGCGCAACACGAAATTAAAAGTTCGTATTAGCCCTCAAATTGGCGCACCAAATTCTTTCAAATGTGAAGTTTTAATTTTAGAATATCACCGAATGGACAATTTTTCATTTCTGTATGAACTCGAAAAGCAACTGCACTCACCCGAGATCCGTCAAAGTGCGGAGAAGATATCGGCGTTACTGAGTAATGACTTTTTTGAGTTCGGCTCTTCAGGCAACATCTGGACGAGAAATGATATCCTTGCACGATTACCTGCTGAAAATTCCAGACCAACGATTCAATCCTCTGACTACAGAGCAACACCACTTGCGGACGATGTCGTGTTGATCACCTACCAATCATCAGGGTCTTTGCGTAGCTCAATTTGGCGTAAAAACAAGCAAGGCTGGCAAATGGAGTTTCATCAAGGAACACCTAAAGCTTAACTACTTCCGTTTCGAAGAAGCTCTGCAGCAATTGACCCACTATCTTTTCTTAAGTACAAAGATTCCATGAAAACCCTTATCGCCCTCTCCTTCTCCCTCCTCTTCTCTCACACCTCTTTTGCCATGGAATCGTTCAAGTTTACGACACCACGAGGGGCCGAGCTTGAGGTGATGATTCATGCGAGTGCGAAACCGAATTCTCCAACGATCATCGTAGCTCCGGGGCAAAGTTGTAATTCGAAAGGGCCATTGTTTGAGGAGATGGGAATTGCAGGTGCCAAGGCCGACTTTACTATCGTGCGTTTTGAATGGGCCTATTGTCTCACCTCTACTCCTAATCCTTCGCCGAATCTCATAAATGAAATTGAAGACTATCAGGCAGTCATGGCCTATGCAGTGACACTTCCTCAAGTTGATCCCACTCGCTTAGTGCTGGCAGGTAAATCTTTGGGCAGCCTCGTCGCTTATGCGGTCTTTCGCCAGACTCCAAGTGCACGCGCCCTTTCTCTCCTAACTCCGGTATGCTCATACACCACAGATGAAGAGGGCCGTCGTTTGCCTGAACCTCAGAGAGTGTGTGAGGAAAATTATCCGGGCCTAAAACTTGATCCACGTCCGGTTCATATGGCGATGGGTGATAAAGATGATCTGTGCATTCTGCACGTTCTCTTTGATTATCTCAAAGACTCAAAAGGGAATATCCACGTACAAGTCGCTGGTGGCGATCACGGCTTTCGTCTGAGAAAAACAGATGGCAGTCTTGATAACGAACGCACTCAGCGAAATATTCAGACGGTAGTCCTGGGCTTACTCAATTGGGCAGATTTAAAACTTAATCCTTAGTTTTGAAGTCACATGTTGTGACTTCAAAAAACGGTGAAATCAGATTGTCTTTCTTCTGCAGCGAAAAGAAAATGAACACAAACATATTTAGATTGCTCATATTAAGCCTTCTTCTCATCACGACTGCTGCCTCAGCCTCAACTGCCTTCCAATCTAAGTGGCTCAGTTGCAAGGTTGATCAAGACTGCATCTTGTTAGTTGGAAGCGGGAAAGAGAAGCATGCGGGATGCCGATGGCTTTCTGTTAATAAGAGTTCCAAGCAACTCTACCGTCAATGGGAAACGATGAATGAGATTGTTCTCATCGGATCATCTTGTACTGATCGCAATTTCGAGAAAGAAATACTTCAGTTGAAGGCCAGGTGTGTTAAGCTGCAATGTGAAGCACAGTCCGCCAAGGAGCCTTTATGAAAAACTTCCTCGCCATTTACACCTGTGCCGAAAACAGCGCCAACCACCAAGCGTGGAAGAAGCTTGATGCTCAGACACAACAAGAGCGTTTACAGCTTGGAATGAAGTCGCTTGGGGAATGGATGACGAAGTATAAAGATCAAATCGTAAACCCTGGTGGCCCTCTAGGAGACAAAACCAAAAGAATTAACTCTCAAGGCATTCAAGATACACCGAGCCTGATGGGAGCGTTCCTTGTTGTTAAGGCACATTCTCATGACGAGGCTGC
Source organism: Bacteriovoracaceae bacterium (assembly GCA_044358855.1). Lineage (GTDB taxonomy): Bacteria > Bdellovibrionota > Bacteriovoracia > Bacteriovoracales > Bacteriovoracaceae > UBA6144. The sequence continues at coordinate 3,670 of JBIKNE010000003.1, forward strand.
CAAAATGTTCTTAGAACATCCTCACTTTGCGATCTTTCCAGGTGATGGAGTTGAAGTTTTGGAATTGCTCGAAAAGCCTCGGGGCTAGTTTGAAGTTAGGCACTCGCCATATGCTGCTTCGATAAATCAATCGAGCTGATCTTTTCATACGCCTTATAGAAGTTACTTTTCTGTTTTAGAGTTTTGGTACAAACCTCATGATAGATATGAAGTCTGAGTACCACTTCAATATTTGAATCCATATTGGTGGCCTTATTTCCAAATTTCTCCCACTTATCAATCGCCGTGTGAGACTGGTGTACTACTTTGGCAAACTGTCTCAGCGACATTTGAAAATATTCACGAATGAAGCGCACTTGATTCCCTGTTAATCTCGTATCTTGGAATGCCAGGTCTCTCATTGCCTTAAGGGCAATATTTCGAACGTCAATCTTAGCTACCCACTCTCCTCGAACTTTAACGAACTCAACATTATAAAGTTCGATGGGAAAACCCAGCCCGTCATATATATATTTTTTTTGAGTTTTGCGTTCCATGATTTGTTTCTCGCATGTAAACCTAGTTTACATTATAGCATTTTCCCATAATAGCACAATTGAGCTAACAAGTAGCTGAAACCACTATTTTCGCCGCGACTATTTCCTTCTTAAACGAGGAGCAGGATGCTATTAAATAGGTATAACCTCTAAACGATGCGTGATCTTACTATGCCTCTTCCCGATAATTTTAACTTCCTATCTGAGCGCGTGTTCGCTGTCTGCGGATTCACGTTCTCCTCCCCTGTGGCAGAAGCTGAAAGCGCTGAATACCAGGCCTACCGATTCAAAATAAATGGCCAGTCAGTGTGCTATCGCCAAGCAAAGATTACACCAACGAAAGTCGGGCAATTTGTTATTCCCAAAAGCGCCTTAATCAAACACGGCATTATCTCAGTCAAAGGCAAGGGTGGTAAACGTGCTCTACGAGTTTATCCGTCTTGGGATGTCACAGAGAGCAAGCAAGCTTTAAAGACACAGGCCTGGCAGTTGGATTTTTTTGCGGAAATTCCAAAATCGAAAACGATTGATATTGAGAGATTCAAATTGCTTTATAATTTTCCATCATGAAATTTCCATTCATCCACCTTCGCAATTAGTTTTCAGTCATTTCGCACATGCGCTATTCCCACGATCAACAACGGGAGTCGCCATGAACAAAACTGACATAATCAAAATTGAAACGATGATTTATACCATCAGAGGCCAAAGGGTCATGATGGATTCGGATCTTGCTAAGCTTTATGGTGTTGAAACGAAGGCACTCAAAAGATCCGTTCGAAGAAATTTGGTTCGCTTCCCTCCAGATTTTATGTTTGAAATGAGTGATATTGAACTCAAAAATTGGAGGTACCAATTTGGCACCTCCAATTCTATAAAAATGGGCTTAAGGACTCAACCTTTTGTTTTCACAGAACTCGGTGTGGCCATGCTTTCTAGCGTTCTCAATTCGGAGCAAGCTATTACTGTTAATATTTCTATCATGCGGATCTTTGCTAAACTCCGAAGCTTTCTTTTAATGGAAAGAGAGATTACTGAGCGAATGGATAAACTGGAAGCCGGAACCAATAAGGTATTTCAAGTAGTATTTGAACGACTCGACAATGTAGAAGATATCTTGGCCCCAAGACTACCTCCTAATCGTAAAAAGATTGGCATTAAGTCAAAACTTGAAGAATAAGCCTACCGCTTTGAGGCTCCAAATTGGAACCTCAAAGATTACTCACTCTTCCGATCCGCCGGATGAGTGATTCCATCCATGATGGACACATCTTTCAAATCAAAGGGATTCACGCCTTCGAGGCAAGCGACGTTAAAGCCAAATTGTGTCGGGTTTGAACGACGCTGATGGTGAGGGTAGATGCCACATACTGAGCAGAAGTAGTGTTTGGCGGTCATGGTGTTGAATTGGTACAAGGTGAATTTGTCAGCGCCTTGCAAGATTTTCAAATTCTCTAAACTAACTGAAGCGGCAATCGCACCACGAATACAGTATATGGAATAATCAAAGGCGACTTTGAAAGTTTTTATTTGTGTCACTGTAAACATTGTCAAAAAGATACCGGCTCAGCTCATGCTGCCAATCTTTTTTCCACTACCGCCAAGCTCACATGGTTAAGTGGTGAAACAAAGGTGAAAAGTTTTAATCTTACAGGCACGCGCCATAGCAGATGTTTTTGTACTGACTGTGGTTCGGCCATGCCTTCACTGCAAAGCCCGCTTTTGGTGATTCCGGCCGGATGTCTTGATACTCCGCTCAACAAAGTTCCCGATGCGCACTTGTTTTGCGCCAGTAAGGCCTCTTGTGAAACCGGGTTTGATTCAATTAAGAAATTTGAAAAATTTCCTAAATAGATTTGTTTATTTCCTCTGCAACAACCACACCGCTTCTTGGGCGGGATAGAGGCCTTTAAGTCCCCCTTCCACATTCAATCGAACAAGTTCGCTGATTTGATAACTGGATTGATAGAACGTTTGAATATGTTGGCGAGTGACTGAAAATGGAGGTCCTGCGATGAGGCTCTGATCATACTCGTAGCTGATCACAAGTTGATTTGCCTTGGGAGCAATTTTGATTAAGTGAGCGGCATAACGTGCACGCAAATCATCAGGCAGTGCCACGATAGCGGCGCGATCGTAGATAGCATCCACATCGCCCAAGACTTCACGATTGAGTTCAAAAATGTCGCCGACAAAAATATCTAATTGAGGCGCAAAGTAATGGATGAGTTTTCCCTGCACACTTTTGGTGGGTGTTACTTTCAATTCCGCAAACAATTGCTCAATCGCTAAAGGACTGAGCTCCACTCCAACAACACGCATACCTTGGGCCAAGAGCCAGGCGATATCAATGGTCTTGCCACATAGAGGTACCAGAATCCTATCGTTCTTTTTAAGATTCAGCTTATTAAAATACTGTACGAGTTTGGGATTGGGTTGAGGTAAATGAAAGCCAATATTATTTTCTTCCCAACGACTGTGCCAAAAATTTGCTTCCATGATCTCTAGCCTTTAATCTAAGATGACTCTATGAATAAATTAATACTTCTTTTTATCCTTCTTCTCGCGGCCTGTACACCCAAGACGCTCCCTGTCGCTGAGCCTTCAGTTAAGGTTGAAACAGCTAGTTACCCCAATACTAAACGCGTCGAAACCAATTACACACTCTCACAAGGTGATTGTAATATCAGTTGGCAAACGACAGCCGAGAAAGAAGCAGATACGCTTAAAGTTTATTTGATCAATCGCACCCAATGCGTACGTCCCTTCCAAGAACTCTGCGGTTTGCATGAAGTTGTATTGAAGCGTGTGTTGCAAGATTATCCTCCTGCGACCATTTCATCAATGTGGACGAGTGGTCTCAAAAGCCTACAACCTGATGGCTCTTGGAATGATGTAATCGCCAAAGCCTCAGAGGAATCGCCTGAGTGGCAGGATTTTCGCAAAAATTATCCTAACCACAAATCAAAACTCTCCTCTAATCGAATCCTCGTTAGACTGCTTCTCGCTAAGCAGCCCCATCTTCCTTTTAAAGAAATGCTGCAAAAAATGGGGCTTCATTTTGAAATTGAGAGTGTGGAAAAAGTCTTTAACACTAAAAACAATCAGGATCTAACGATTATCAATGATGCCGGCATGATCTGGTGGCAGAAAATCTAGTAATGAGGCGGCTTGCTGTTCTCAAGTGAGAGAGCATCATTGCCGCCGTCCATTGCTTCAATGATGCGTCTAAATTCTAATATTTCTTTTTCTAAGCGCTCAATCCGTTCTTGTTGCTCAGTTACAATCTTGTTGAGTTGCAGAATGAACTCATCTTGATGAGAAAACTTCACTTCCAGATTGATTAAACGCTCTTCCATAATTCTCCTTTGAAACTAAATACTCAGCGGGGTGAGTTCCCCTTCTATCGCCTGCTCGCCGATATGAATCGTGATGCGTCCGTCATCAAACAGCATCGCCCAGCGATTATCACGCTTAATAACCTGAGCAAGCTCTTCGAGAAAGTCGGGTCTGATTGAGAAAAATTCTATTTCATCTATGCGATGAACTTTTTCAGCGCGCAGATCACGCATCAGATTTTCAGGATTTTTATACGTATAAACCTTCACGGCCTTAGATACCTTGGTCGCCTTATGCAGCTTCTTAGCACTCGGACTGCCGATCTCAATCAGCAATTGGAACCCACCGTGAACTTCAGGAATACTAATCGCCGCCGCATCCGGATCATGGAGTCCGGTGGGTGCAAAAATCAAATCTTCAGAATAATTTAAGGCATAAGCGAGAATGCGCGTCAGCATATAAGGCAGTGCCTCAGAAGGATGCTGTGCGACTCTGAAATCTAGCGTCTGATAGATCGAGCGTGGAATATCAGAGAGTTCGATTTGAAATCGATAGATAGTGGTGGTTGTGCCCATAGAGAGACTATCGCATAAGTGAGCCTTCTCAACTACAATAAACTCCAAACGAGGTATCCAAATGAATCACGAAATTTTATCACTTAACGGCCGATTTATTGGTGAGGGAATCAACCACGACAACCAATCCTTTGAAGCGCAATTTATTGCCACTCAAACGGCCGGTGTAAAAGGTGTGGCTTTTCGCTTTGAAGCACGAGGTAAAGATCAAGCTGCTTTTCATCTTGAATCATCTCTCTTGGGTCTCAACATGAAGGGCGAACTCGCCTTATGGGTCATGAGTTCGAATCATCCCGGAATTTTTGAGCGCCCTCTCAAATCGACTCACAAAACAGAGCATGGGACTGAATTCATTTTTGCTTTCGGTGACAAAGATAATCGCAATATTTTCCGCGAAGAGATTTTACTCGATATCCGTCCTTCAAGTGTGCGCTACGTTTATTCTTGGGGAATGCCGGGAGGCGACTTTGCAGAACGTTCAGGTTGCACCATGAAGCGTGTCGACTAGTATGCAATTTGTTTCTTTCAATCCTGCTAACGACAGTGAGCGTTTTTTTGATTTACTCAAAGAACTTCGTCCTCATTTAAGTTTTTCTGAATTTAAATTTATTTTGAATCATGCTGATAATTATCAAATGGTAGGACTGGAGGAAGATAATCGTTTGGTGGCAATGATGGGCTATCGCATCTTGCACGATTTCGTACACGGCAAACATGTATATATTGATGATCTGGTAACGGCTTCGTCTGAGCGCTCAAAAGGCCATGGCGCAGTCTTGTTAAAACATGCAGAAGAGATTGCGCGTGAGAATAGCTGCAAAAATTTGCGACTCTGTACTGGCCTAGAAAATGAAGCGGGCAAACGCTTCTATGAGCGTGAGGCCTGGAGTCTGCGTGCTATAGTCTATAAGAAGAAACTCTAGGTCAGTAGCGTTTGTAATTCTCTAAGCGTTTGAATGTTATAAGTAGGATTTAAGTGGGTCGTTAATTCCTGTGGATTAAACCAACAGCTATCAATCCCAAAATTATGCGCACCTTGGATATCTGTTTCCAGGCGATCCCCTACCATAAGGGTTCTAGACTTATCAAAACTCTTGGCCATCTTCACACTGTATTCAAAAAAACGCACATCAGGCTTTGCATGACCACAAGTTTCAGAAACGGCGACAAAACTTAAATAGGGCGAGATAGCCGAATTTTTAATCCGTCTCTCCTGCACATACTCAATACCATTAGTGACAATACCAATCTCAGCTAACTCACTTAGTTGCTGACATATTTCTACGGCATGATCAATCAGCACCACTGTTTCAGGTAGAGTATCCAGATAAGTAAGGCTGGCCTTGGCCGGATCAATTTCGACTTGATGCTGATGAAAAGTTTTTCTAAAGCGCTCAACTTTTAAATGCTCTTTGGTCGTTTTCGCCTCTTCAAAAAGTTTCCATAGGGCCTGGTTTTCGACTTGATAGGTTTTAAAAAGTGCTTCTTGCTGCTCACGAATCCCAAGCTGCTCTAATGTGCGAAAGAAAGAGAGTTTCTCAGAGGCCCTAAAATCCAGCAGCGTATCGTCGAGATCAAATAAGAAGAGTTGGTATTTCATGCGCCCAGTTTTAGTTTTTGCTTAACGAGAAGTAAATAGAACATACCAAAAACGCTGGCAACGATCAGCATAGTTGTCTGTACGCCATAATGATCAAGCGCCCATCCAACACCAGGCCCAAAGATTGCGAAGACACCTCGAAACATAAAACTTTGAATCGAGTTGGCAGTGGCACGAAATTCATTAGGAACATGGTGGTTAAATTCTTCCCGCATAATGACTTGAATAAAGCCTCGTCCCAAATAGATTCCTAAAAAGAAACTGACCGCCAAAGTTCCTGAGAGAAGCCCCATTCCTAAATAAGCGACGACAGGAAAGGCACAGCCAATAAGTGTGAGTGTTTTAATACTGGCAAAATGTCTGAGGCGCGCAATGCTTTTACTAGATAGTGCCGCCATGAGATTACCGGCCGCCCAGAGATAACCGAAATAGGTCACCGGCACACCTTGCGTTTCCCAATGTTTCTGGAGCATCCAGACGGCAAAGAACGTGGCGAGTCCCCACACTAATAGATTTATAAAACTGCGGCGGATCTCTAATGAATGAGTAAAGACATGCTTAAACACTCTCCCAAAATTTTCTCGATGAGTTCCCGTCATTTTTTGACGAACTCCTTCCGTCAGCGTGAGCGCAATTATAAGCGGAAACCAAGCGAGCACCGCCTGCACTTGGAATGGGAGTGAGAGTGCATATCCGGCCAGCACTCCACCTAAGACTGCACCGCCTGCCTCAGAGAGGAGTTGCGCAAACTGCATATTACCTAAGGCACGAGTTTTATCTTCGCGCTGACTCTCATGGGCAAGTGAATCATAGAGTAAGGCAACATCGGCGCCTGAAATTAAACTAAACGCTAAGGCAGCCCCTAATTCAAAGGCGATGACCCCCCAAAAACTCTCGGCAAAGGCGAGCCATGTAAAGGCGAGCGCATAAGCAATGCCACCAAAGACAAGAGTGTTTTTGCGGCCATAAAGATCACAGAAATATCCTGTCGGAACTTCAAAGAGTGCCACGGCACAGGCAAAGACGGCTTGCACGACGAAGACATCTTGCATGCTAAAGCCCTTACCTTGAAAGTAAGGAACCCAAACTGGCAGTGAGACGAAAAACATGGTGAAGAAGCTGAAGAAATAAAGACGAGGGATGTTCTTTTGCATGCCCTAGTTTAGGACAGGATTATTTTAAGCGCAAACGAATCGGGCCTTTGATTTTTTGAGGATTGATCACTTCACCTTTCTGGGTGATTTCAATTTTACCCGAGGCCACCAATTCACGAGCCGCCTCGCGTACCTTTTCCATCAGCTCTTTATTTTGCTTTTGTTCCATAGGTAGGACCTCACTAGGACAAATGGTTTTGCCCGGTGCGCGCTCAAGCAATAACTCGATAATTTTAGATTGATAGTCCATCAGACTAAGGGCGCTTGATCCAGCACTTCCCATCACTTTGGGTGCAGTAACCTGCGATGACATCATTGCGCCAACAAATTTGGGTTGAGCCGTGGATGGAATAGGATGAGGTTTGAAAGATTTGCGAACATCTCGGTGAGCCATCGATGAGACTGACAGAGTCTTGCGCGAACTTTTCGAATTCGCTGCGAGTAAGACCTTCGAGTGCGAAGCGCTGAGCTATTTCAGCTTTGAGCTGCAAAATCTCAGCGACATCATGTTCATTTATTTCTGATTGGTTTTCGAGAGCGTTTTTTCGCGCAAGCGCATCGATCTTACGGGCCTTAAGCTCTTCACTCTGAGAGAAGTTTTTGGAAAGTGAGAGGGTAACTGCGCAGTCTTGGTATTCTGGATCATAAAACATAACCTCAACGGTAAAGGGAATTCGCGGGATATCCGGGAACTCTTTTTGTAAATCTTCCTGGGCCCGAGTCGCGGCGAGATCACAGCTAGCGGTTTGATTTTTATCGCTTACGCTGGCAATGCGACGATAAAAAATCTTATCGCCCTGGACGACCTTCAAGGCCTCATCTCCACTGCGTACTCCTTCCACCCATTGCGGGCGAACTATCTTGCTCTCGTGAGCACAGGCGGAAATAAGAGTGAGCGCCATCAGCCATTTCATGGACTTCTTATCGGTGAAATAGCGCAAAACCTGAGCTTTTTAGTTAATGGCTTAAGTGCTGATATTGCTTATGGTTTAGTCAGCGGACTGAGCTCGACAACGACTCGATCTCGCTCGGGTGTATTACGGATGAACTGATACTTAAAGCCCCTCACCTGCCATTGTCCGTTTAGGTATTTAAGCCCCAGTCTTAAGGCCAAACCCCAATTAACCGGGCGGCCACCGTACTTCACTGCGAGGTTGCCGAGAGACCAGGCCACAAATCTTTTTTGCATCTCAACGGCCTGTGGGAAATGAGTGTGGTGGCCAATCACTGCAATTAAATTTTCAGGCAGAGCATGTACAGCATTGATTGTTTCAACTTTGGGTGTTTCATGAAACTCATGGCCTTGATGCACAAAGAGTAAATGTTGGCCCTGATCAAGTTTGAGATCCTGAAAGGTCGCCGCCGCTGTCGGATTTTTTCCCATCCAAGCGGTGATAGCATGCAGCTGCAGATCGTCTTTGAGATAGATGGTGGGATTCTCTTTGGTGCCGAAAGCGGTGATATCAAGTTGATTGAGCATTGCTAAATTTTTTTGCAAATCATGATGGGCGACATCATCGATGTGATTGTTAGCAAGTCCCGCAATCAGATGGTGATCGAGAAAGGCCTCACGCACGCTCTCAAGCACGCGCCAATGCCGAGTCGTTTGATTCCATAAGACAGGTCGGGATTTGTTTTCGACTAGTCCCTCAAGATTAAAAACAACGCTCTGACAGCCACGAAAAAAAAGGCTGACTTGAGGATGAATGGCTAAATCCTTATCTCCTAATCCCATCAAATCACCGAGGAAGCCTAGCTCTAAATCATAGCTCTCACGATAGTCGCTGGTGGCCCAAGTTTTAGGGTCAGGATTGAGCTTTTTCCCCTGCCAATACCACCAAGGCCACGAGAGCGCATATAACAGGGGAAGAGGCTTTGCTGGAATAGACAATGACTTACCTTTTTACAAAAAAACCCACGATTTATGACTCATATGGTACCGCTTATCGGCCATGAATCCGCTTATCTATGCAGTTCCATTCTACCTCAGTTTGATGCTCATCGAGTATCTAGTCGCACGTCATGCTGGGAAAAGTGTTTATACCTGGAAGGGAACGGTCGGAAATCTACTCTGCGGAATCGGTCATGTTTTCGTGGAAAGCCTGACCAAGCTCCCCGTCATTTTGCTCTACATTTTGACTGCTGGCTTTGCTTTAGAAATTCAGCATAACGGTTGGACAAAATGGTTTATGCTTTTTGTGCTGATTGATTTTGTCTTTTATTTCTCTCATCTGCTCAGCCACAAAGTGGGTTGGATGTGGGCGATTCACGGGGTTCATCATCAAAGCGAAGACTACAATTTTTCCGTGGGTCTGCGACAAGCATGGCTCCATAAACTTACCGCTTTCTGGACTCCTCTGCCTTTTGCATTGCTGGGCTTTGCGCTGGAAGACTATATTTTAGTGCTGATTATTCATTCGAGTTTACAGATCTGGACTCACACCAAGCTATTTCCCAAACGCATCACGTGGCTCGAATGGATTATTGTCACTCCATCACATCACCGTGTTCATCATGGCAAAAATGCTCAGTATATTGATAAGAACTTCGCAGGGCTCATTAGCATTTGGGATTATATCTTTGGAACTTACGAGCCTGAAAATGAACCGGTACGCTATGGCATTCGTGGAATCAAAGAGCGCGTTAATCCGTTCAGTTCAAACTTTATTATGTTCGCACCAAAACTCTGGCAACCATTGCCAAAGGTAAAACCAGTTCGCACCATGAGAAGTTGGGGTGGCACACTCTTGGCGGTCGTGTTGTGTTTGAGTTATTTCTTGATTGAATACAAGCTTGAACTTAAAATAAAACTAAGTTTAGTTTTTATTCTTCTTGGCGTGATAGCCGGAGTTGGTTGGCGCGAAGATCATCCTGAGGCCGAAGCACAGACGCATCACACTTGATATTAAGGTTTGCATGCGTTTTCTCGCCCTCATCTTTCTCTTTAGTTGTAGCCACAAACCAAATCTCGCAGGAACCGTCACACTCATCAAGCAGTGGCATGCTTCACCCTCCACACAAACAACAGATGTCACCGCCAGTCGCGATTTACCCCAATATAAAAACCAAAAAGAAATTTACGATTATTTGGTCAGTGAAATTGAGAGCAAAGGTGCCATCACATTATTAGTGGAGGGTTGCCAAGCCGAACTTACCGTTGAAAAAGGTTTCGTGGCAGTGAATGGCTGGAGTTACGATTTGCTGAAAGGTTATAGTTCTCGTCGTGACTATGCTGACATCATCACATCCATCCCTCTCAAGCTTCGGGCCAAGTATCCAAAACAAGTGAAGGCCATTTGTGCTGATGATATGAAATTGATTGCAGCTAATCAGCGTGCTCTGAGCGATGCCAAAGGCAATCTTGGTTTTTACATTCGCCTCACAGAGGCTAAGCCTGGCTCTGTGATGTTTAAGCGCTATCATCAAGCTCTTGTAGAAGCACACAACATCAAAACAGCTGATCCAATAAACTCCGCACTTCAACAAGGTCGTCTGGAACTGGCCAAATTTCGCAAATATCTCAGCGAAAGAAATACTCTCTTTTTGAAAATGTTGGTGAAGTACCGCGCAGAGAATCCGATTCTCGTTGTAGGCGGTCTTCATACGGAAGAGCTAATGGAAGAGCTCACCTTGGCCCAAATTGAAACGATCCTTATTACACCTGATGATTACCCTGAAGAGAGCGAACGTGTTTTATTGGACTTAGAAACTGCTCTTCAGAAATCACCGAGTTCATCAGACAACTAATCCTATATGTTACTTAGAAATCACCTTGAAAACACTGCTTCTTTAAGTGATTTTCCTAAACTGTTGTATAATAGGCCATGACCTAAAGAACCAATCTAGGAAGGAGGGTTTATGGCACACAAAATCTTGGTACTCTTAACACTTTTTGCATTCACGGCCTGCGCCTCTTTGTCAGATCGCGATCCAGCATCAGATGCTGAAGCACAAACTGAGCAGCGTGACTATCAAAGAGAAATGAACGGTCTATTCAACCAGTAGAAATTCATTTAGCCTATGAGGGATTTCTTACAAGGAGTCCCTCATGTTCTGGCCCGTTTTCTTCACACTTTTTTCACTTCCTGCACTTGCTGATGTCGATGCGTTGAAACTCGTGCCTGGCGGAAAAATAAAATCCAAAACAAGTTTTGAAATTAAAGTCACCACTGCACAAAACACTGAAGTAGAACTTGGCATTGACCAAGACGGTGATCTTGAAGAAGCCTCAGGATTATCAGCTGAAAAAGGTGACGTCTTTGAACCTGGTGAAAAGCGATTGCCACTGAAAGATGTTGTGGCGGCCCTCAAGAAAGCCGGAAAAACGCTTCAGGGCGAATGGATCTTTGAACAAAGCGACGATGGTGATTGGCTTTATGATTTGGAAGGGATCGAGAATAAAAAGAACGTCGATTATATTGTGAATGCGGAGAATGGAAAATTACTGCGCACCGAAGTCGACGAATAACTATTTATTGAGTTCGCTGGTAACCCAGCCTAAGACTTTCGATGTGAGTGGTTGGATATAAGAAATATTGGTCAGCTGGCCACTTGTCGCGATCTCACGGCCCGTGTGTACACCAATAAGACGTAGGCCCTCTTTTTGGCGCTGAAACACCGGTCCACCTGAATCTCCCAAGACTCCCAACTCATCTCGAGCACGTAGGTAATCGCCAAACTCCCCTTCGTAGAACGAAAGAATCCAAGTACGAATATTTTCTCCAGCTCGTCCGCCAAAGCCAATTCGCTCAAATGGAAGATCAGTCACAAGAGTACCGATCTGAGTCGGATTAAATTCGTTTTGGATGGCTTCTTTTAAAAATAACAAACCCACATCAACACTTCCGCCCGGTAGATTACCACGGTAACCGGGGTGCATAGAGCCACGGGTTACTTCGATAAATTTAACATCTTGTTTGCGCAAGCTGCGCTCAGTGGTCACGCGCGCTTTAAGAAAACCATCTACACAATGAGCAGCAGTTAGGACAACAGTGGGTGAAATAAGAATTCCAGAGCAAGTCGTTGTGCCGCCGGCCTTTTCAATCGCAATTCCCACAGTGTGAGAAAATTCGCGCCAATCAACTTTTTGTGCTTCTGCGGTAGTCATAAATAGAAAAACCCCGCAGAAGGCAAGTAAACATGCCTTCATACGGGGTTAAGTATAAAACTACTCTATGCGAACGTCCATGTCGGCAGCTTTGAACAACGATTCTAGTGCCTTAGAGTTAACCCCTTGAGGGAAACGCACCGGGACAAGAACGCGATTGCGCGAAATCTCAATATCTTTGAGATAGATCGCATGCTTAATCGCCTCACGACGAATGACTTTTGTGACTGCTTTTTTTACATCTTCTGCTTCAAGCGAAGCTCCACCAAATGCGCGTGGCGGGAAAATCAGGCGCAATTGCGACGCTGTCGGAGTTGAAGGTGTTGGCGGTTGACCTCGAGAAATTTTTGCGACGACTGAAGCATCCATGTAAGGATTGCCGTAATTGCCGTTGTAATCTTGAATCGGATCAGTGGGTAACCAAATAAAATCAGGATGAGTCTCATCAAGATTTCCCGCCTGGCGAGAATTTTCTTGGTGCTCCCAAATACCATCGCCAATCATGCGACCTACTGAAGTAACCGTCGTGCCGTTGGCCGACATCACAAGTTCTTGGTCAAAGTTCAAACGGAACGCCAAGTAACGGCCCTCGTAGTCTTCGCCAAAATATTCTACATCTTCAGTGTCTTTCACTTTCTTGATATCAAATGGCTTGCTGATATGTCCTGGAGCTGTGCCGAGGTCGTTGGCCCAATAGATCTTCACACGAATGAGCGCACTCCAATAGCTACGAGAACCGTCACGTACTTGTGAAATATCTTCTTTTCTGATCGGCAAGAAGCGATGGCCAACAATGGGTTGGTTCCACACTTCATCACCGGTAAAACGGTCGACTACAACACCTGTTTTTTGTGCACCGACATAGTTGGTGAAAATTAAGAAGAAGGCACGAGGACTGACATCCCAGAACATCTTATAAGATTCAGATGGGCGATTATGATCATGCACCCACGCACCCGTCTTTTTATTCTTATCAGTCCAACCTGCATTGAGACTCGCACTTGAGAGCCAAAGCTCAGTGTATATGCCTTTTTGTTCAGCAACACTTAGAGTCTGAGTTCCGACTTTAATTGGTTTGCGAGGTTCAAGCTCTTTGATGGCTGCTGCTGCCCAACCATTACAGTGGCCCCACCACGACTCACATGATTTCTTTAACTCTCCTGTGAGATTGTCACAGCTGTGATTTTCTTTTTCCCAATCATGGGCTTCATTGCCAACACGAGCGAGCACTCCATAAACTTCCATGGGTGAGCGGCCAGCACTGTCATCATTGCCATCCTTATCAAGCTTAATGGCAGTTCCCTTACTTGAATAAGGAAAGAAGTTACCGGCCCAAGGAGTGACTTTTGGCTGAGCAATACGGTGTTGGTTATAAAGGTCTTTGAAACTGTTTTTAGTGATCTCAAATCCACCGGTGTCTTGAGCGAGTGCACTGGTAGACAAGAAGAGTGCCAATAATAAAGTTCTCATCGTGCACCTCCTACTGAAAGCGGCTGGGTGACTGAGAAGAACCTGGCATTTTCAGTATAGGAGGGCCATGGCATACCTTTACACCATCCCACTTTTACGAGGGAGCCATAATCATCTCGCTCAGTCGTGACTCCTCCATCACAGTCCACTGGTGCAAAACTGCGAGAGAAGCGATTGCGAATTTGATGAACGGCGACACCATCTAGCAAACTATTAAATTGCTCACTGGGTTTACCGGCAACAAACTTAGCGCGACTCGAAGGAAGATCAACAGGGAAAAGTGATAGCCCTGAGAAAGCTGAAAGATTCTCTTCATTCACAATACGAACAACTCGATTTTTGCTGGGAGTTTCATAAAGTGTGCTATCAACGGCATGAACGCGATAAGTGTCATCAACAAATAAGCGCATACTCAATTGATCATTCGCCTTTAATTCTCCACTACCCATCGTCTTAAGTCGTTTATCGGTCACTTCAATAATGGCACAGCGACGAGTGGCGTTTTCAGCAAGAGCTTGTGGGAAAACATCTTTAGGTTTTAGACTGCCAAAAAGCCCTCGTTGAATAAACTGGCGACAAGGATTTTCGGCAATCACCGAAACTTCAAAAGCGCGCGGCTGACTCAAATAAACATCAGTGGTGTCAGATGTTTTATTTTGGATGCCGCTGACCTTTGGGAAAACATAGACTTCAAATTTTCCTGGTCTCACGCGATTAAGATCACTCAAACTGACTGAGAGATCCGGTACTGGTGATGCAGGCACTCGCCCATCATCGGCCAAGGCCTTCAACGTCTCCTCGTGCATTCTTTGAGTGGCCGCATTTTTTTGCGGATTCCAGCCGGTGACCGGTTGGTGAGCACAGCTCGAAACAATTATGAATAAAGGTAAAATAAAACGCATTAGCGCCTCCTAGCGACACTGATAGCATCTCCGGCGCTAGGATTTTGTGCAAGGCTTGGGCAAATAACACCGGTTAAATTATGGTTAAATTAGAAGCCGACGAAAAACCCAGCGTTTTGCTCGGCTAATAGTCGCAAGAATTGATAGGGCTTACCGGTTTTGTCATGAAGAACTTCTTGGCCTACACCAATCGTGTTGATCTGCACTTTGAGGATTTTATTAAGTTCGCGGATATGACTTAGCAAATCGTAGATATCATCTTTAATAGGTGACTGATGCAGACTGGGTTCTCCGTCAGTCAAAAGAACAATATCCGTCATCTGCATATAGTTCTTAAAAATATAGCTGAGCGTGTCACGTGTCGGAGTCGCTCCATCTGGTTTCATGGCATAGATGAAATCAAAAGCATCTAACTTCGTTTCAGTACCTAGCTCTTTCATTTGACCAAACAAAGCCCGGTATGGTGAACGTGAGCCATTAGGAAACTGGACGATTTCAACTCGATACTGTGCCGGCATGGAAGTCAAAAGCATTTTAAGTCCGGCCTTCACTTGGCCCATGCGATCTTCATCTAGCATCGAACGAGAAGTATCGACGATGAAAACAATATTGCGGCCTTTGAACTTGAACCCAACATCCATTCCCGTCATATCTTCAGTCGGTTCTTTCGATTCTACCGGTGGAGTCGCTGCAGCTTGCGTCTTGAGTGCTTCATTTTCTTGAATCGCCTGCTGAGCACTCTCGCGTAGCTC
>JBIKNE010000169.1:0-5491 GCA_044358855.1 Bacteriovoracaceae bacterium
TTTCCACGAACACGAAAACCCGCATGACGTACGAGAATTGTCGCAAGCTTTAAGGCGGCATTGTAAGCGATTCCAAATTTCCAATCATCGGAGAGCTCTTGAGTGAACGAATCTTTGAGATCACGATCGACAATTTCATTCAAATCATAAATCTCATGCGACTTAACTGTTTCGCGAACGAGTTGACCTTTTTTTAGTAGCTCTTCCAAGATCATTGATATCCCCCACTAATGGCACCAACTCACGCTCGAGTAGTCGCATGAGGAAGGTATTCTTAGTGGCGAGCCTAGTGGAGTATTCATTTAACGTATAGACGATTGGATTAATCGGACGGCCAATTTTCTCTTGTGGAACTTGCAGCAATGGCACTAGGCCCCGCAGGCCAATATCTCCAATGATGAGAAGATCGACGTCACTCTCCGCTCTCTCCTCTCCTCGAGCGATCGACCCGAAAATAAGTGCCACCTTAATCTTCGGATGCACCAATGCCTGTTTTAAAATCGCCACCACTCCGACGGTTTTCTCCACCATGGAGTTGATGTCGAGATAAAGCGGATGTTCGCGATTAGCGCGATAGTAGACGCGATTGCCATCGATGCGGGTAGTGAGAAGCTCCAGGGCCTCAAGGTGTTTAAGTTCCTTTTGAAGAGCACTCACCTGAACAGGTGTCTCTTTGGCGAGATCGCGCAAATAACGCTCTCGATTCTCTCCGTCAAACAAGAGACGAAAAAGCTCAGCGCGGGCGTTTGATCCTAAAATGGCTTCTAGCATATCGTTCACCTTTATAGATCAATTGTACTACAAAAGTGATCAATTGAGGCCAAAACCTGTTATTCCTAAAACTTATGGTGAATTCAACACGAGAACTTGATGCATTAAATACCCTTTTAATGGATAATAACTCCATGAAAAAACTTTTGCTGATCACACTTGTCTCCCTCCCCGCCTTCGCAGCCGATTACATTATCGAGCCGGGCCAGCTGCATCAGCAAGGCACTGCTAAGATTGATATTCTTCCTAGCACCACCACGCTCAAAGCGAGCATGAGCTACGATCTACAGGCCAAAGACTTCGTGCCGGTCCCGAAGAAATTCTTGCAAGACAAAAAGATCATGGAGTTTCCCGTCGAGTTTCGCACGGTGAAGGGTTATCAGCAGCTCGAAAAACAAAAGACCATCAAGACTGCGAAGGCGCATTTAAAATTTGTGAAACGTGCCGAGAGTGAGGGGTTGAAAGACGCCTACTTCGTAGACGTCTTCCCCACCAATAAAAAAAGTAAAATCAGTTTCATCTATCATCCCTCGCTGCCTGATACCGGCTGGCAACAAATCACCATCACCATGATCAGCAGTTTCCCGATTCTCGATGGCTATGAGCTCAAGGCGAAGATCAAACAATAAGCTTCACCTCACCGCTCTTAAGCACTTTGGCGCTCAAACGGCCACTCTCCTGTTCTTTCTCGCCAATGATCACCACACTGTGAACCAGATCTTGGTGACTCTTTTTAA
Source organism: Bacteriovoracaceae bacterium (assembly GCA_044358855.1). Classification (GTDB taxonomy): domain Bacteria; phylum Bdellovibrionota; class Bacteriovoracia; order Bacteriovoracales; family Bacteriovoracaceae; genus UBA6144. Next base: position 1,509 of record JBIKNE010000169.1, read on the forward strand.
GCTTCTCTTTTAAGGGGTCACTCGAGAGATCCCACTCGATGTGATGACCCTTGTCCTGCAGCTTCTCAATCACACTTTGGGCATACTCGTTTACACTCTCAGACACTGAGAGAACTTTGTACTGCACCGGGTGCAGCCAGAACGGCAGCTCCTTGGCGAAGTTCTCTAAGAGAATTCCAATAAAGCGCTCCAGTGAGCCAAAGAGCGCACGATGGAGCATAAACGGCACTTGGCGCTCTCCATTCTTATCAAAATAGTGCACATCAAAGCGCGCTGGTAGATTGAAATCCAGCTGAATCGATGAGCACTGCCAGAAGCGGCCATGACGATCTTTAATATGCAGATCAAGACTTGGCCCATAGAACTTCGCTTCACCTTCGCGCTCAATCACTTGATGGCCACACTCAATGACAGCTTGTTTGAGCTTCTCGCTGGCTACTCTCCAATCACGATCCTCGCCTAAATATTTCTTCTTATCGCCTTTCAGCGAGAGCTCAAAGTGAAAATCGCGGATCTCACACTTATTCATGAGCTGCTCAATCAAATGAATAATGCCTTTGATCTCACTTAAAAGATCACTCTCATGGCAAAAAATATGAGCATCGTCTTGCACAAACGATCGCACACGCATCAGTCCATGAAGCGAGCCGGAGTTTTCATGACGATGAACATGGCCCAATTCACACAGCCGCATCGGCAGTTCAGCATGGGAGCGCTTCTTTTGTTTAAAAAATAAAATCGCTCCCGGACAGCTCATGGGTTTAATGGCGTAATCGCGTTTATCCACCGATGAGAAATACATATTCTCGGCAAAATAATCTAAGTGACCTGATTTCTCCCAGAGTTTCACATCCAGCATAATGGGACTCTCCATCTCACTATAGCCATTTTTCTGATGAAGCTTTCTCCACTCATGTATCAATGCATTTTTAATTCTAAGTCCCCTCTCATGCCACACCGGCAGGCCCGGTCCCTCTTCAAAGAATGAAAACAAGTTATAGTTCGCCCCGAGAACTCGATGATCGAATTCGTTTAACATAAATACCTCAATGCCTATTTGCTCTTACGAGCAAAAATTAATATTTAAAAAAATGTGGTGTTAGTGAGTCCGAAGACTCAAAAAAATGAATGTCCCCTTACGGGGTGGTGGTAGTGAGAGCGTGAATATTGAGAGAGAAGAACATATTCATAGAGGCAGGATAGCTGAATTTTGAAAAAAAAGCCAGGGCCTAAAGCCTAGAGTCCTTAAGCTTTTGTAAAAACGCCTCATAGGCCCATAAGGCCCCCTCGCGTTTGCACCATAATTTTATGCGTGCAAAACTAACGCCTTGGTATTGGGCCACCAATGCCGCTTGATTAAGATTTTCTTCGTGCTTGAAATAGATATATCCTGCTAATCGATCTTTCACACAATCAGTCGGAGTATAAATTTTAATTTTAACTCCTGCGATTTTAACTTCGCGTGGTTTGATATTATAGTCTTCACCTATACCCACTGGAGCACTCCCGGGAAACTCAATCAAAATATGCTTACAATCCGGATGCATGTAGCGACGAACGTCGATTTTTTTGAAACCAATCTTATTCATCACCTCTTCTAAACCTTTCACCATCATATTTAGATGAATAAAATCCAGATCTCCTGATCGATAGAGCCCGTTTGAATAAATTGCAGCAACAGCATCTCCAACAAGCATGGTATCAATGCCATGACGAGCTAAGTGAGGAGCGACAAACTTCCACAGTTGTTCTTCGGTGCACGTTTTAAAATTTATTTTCACAGGAAGCCACCTCAACGATTGAGAACAGGCTTACCTTTAGCTCGAGGTTTCCGTCGAGTCGGAAAGAGAGTTTGATGATCTTTTTCGGAAAGAGTTTCGTAAATTATACGAACCAGTTCCTTAAAAGGCTTCGTGAGTGGAGATTTCATATTGAAAGAGTAGATGCGAGTCTGGCCCATTTTTTTTGAAACAAGTACGCCTGCTTGTTCAAACCGATCAAGCTGATTTTGCACGGGACTAAGAGAGACGCCTAGATCTGTGGCGATGCCACGGGCATGTACTTCATGGTGATGATAGATTTGCAGAAGGGCAAGCAGTGCTGTTTTGTTACCAAAAAGCTTTTCATTCATACAGACATTATAGACCTAAAACTTAGGTCATACAACCTACTTTATAGGTCAGTCCACCTACCTAAGATTACAAAGCTTTATACTTCTCTTCATCAAACCCAAACGCCACCACTAGGCCATCCACCTCAAGAATCGGGCGTTTGATCATCGATGAGTTGGCGATAATGAAGGCCGGCTTTTTGGCGTCGGTGAGTGCGTCGAAGGCCTCTTGGTTTTTACGAAAAGTGGGCCCTTTCTTATTTAAGGGCCAGTCACCAAAGGCCTTCTTCCAGCGCTCAAGGTCACTGGTGGTCGGAGGAGTTTTTTTGAAGTCGACGAAGTCGTAGGCGATTTTAATTCATTTCCATAAATCTCGCGCGACTCATAGCTATCCAAAAGCTCTACTGTTTGAACGCTGCCATTTTGACAGACCACCACATCTCCCCCGTTGCCAACACGATGACGAGCGTGAAGCTGAAAACTCATAACAAGTGATAAGGTGATTAATAAAAACTTCATTGCATCCTCTCTTGGGATAAGGGGAAAAATTGCAGTGAGAAGGCATAGACCTCATCACCAGCTTTCGCTTCAAACTCTTGGGCAAATTCATCTTGCATATCACGCAGCCACGCTTTAATAAGCGGGAGCTGACGCTTTTTTTACTGATCACCTGGGTACCAAATTCGCGCTGCTGAACATCTGTTTCATAAAGTGAGCGCTGCGCCCGCTGAAGCACACCTTCGTGAAAACGTTTGATCGCTCCGGAAGGAATATCATCAGTGGTGGTCGTAGAACTGGTGACCTCGAACAATTGGCCTTGCTGAATCTTAAGCATATTCAGATGAATTAAGCGCGCGAGAGCTTGTCTCGCTTCGATTTCAGTAATGCCTAGGCGCTCAGCGATCCAGGCCGGCGTTGCTTTTTGTCCCCGCACGCGCGCCAAAGAGAGGATGGCGTAATGGTGCCAGTGAGCGATCAGTTCAAATTGCTCTTGTGCTAACTGCTGAGAGGCAGGCGCCTTTGCCGGCGTGAGGCCTTCAAGCATGAGGGCCTGTAGCTCTTGCGGTGAGAGAGCGAGCTTTTGCGCCACTAAATTAAGCTTTTCGTTTGAGAGAGTACGTTTGCCATTCATCAACATAGAGAGGAAGGCCGGACTTAAACTCAAATGGCGAGCGAAAGAGCGCAGCGAATACTGCGTGTTCTTTTCTTTGCGCCGGCGAAACTCGTCATGCAGCAGAGTTTGCAGCGGACTGAAACTTTGTGAGCTCACTTCCATGCCCCCAATCTAGAAAACTCAGCACGCTCCTAGAAGGCTTGGAGTGAACAAGTGTTTACTCTGAGTAAACACTTGTGAAGATCAAATGATAGAATTTCATATACTTGGCCAATTCTTGAGTTTTTCGCTCATCTTCCGATAAGTGAAAGGTGAAAACTCTACTGCTCATGCTCGCCCTTTTCTTGGCACCGCCGCTTTTGGCGGGTGAATTGCGTAATCTCGCTTTTGAGACACTTCCGCCTGAGCTTCGAGAACTTAAAAACAAGGCGCAAGCGGAGGCGCTCTTTAAAAAAATTCCTGATATCAAAAAGAAAATTGAGAAAGATATTTGGCGCGCGAATCATCTGGGCTTGAACTACGATCTCAATCTCGCTTTAAAAGGCAGCTCCCTTGACTGGTTGAGTTTAAAATTTCCTAGTGGTGGAGAAAAAGATCTCTACAGCAAGGTCAACATGCTACTGACTCCAGCGCAAATTAAAGAAACAGAAAAACGCTTCTTGGCGCAAAGCGGTCATCGTGCTCGTCAATTTATCGATAGTGCTTTTGATGACGTGATCTTTCGCTTTCACTACGAAACGCGCACGCTCGACAGTCTCA
>JBIKNE010000300.1:0-3755 GCA_044358855.1 Bacteriovoracaceae bacterium
CCATTGATGCTGGTGAGTTTCGTTCTCATGCTTGGACAACTCTTTCTAGGAGTGCGCTCTGGTCAAAGTGGTGGCGCCTTGGTGTATGTGCATAAAGCTGCCGAAGCTTATGGCCAGAACGAAACGGTGTCAGAGCCTCAAGGTCTTTTGCCGACACCGGGAATGAATACTTCTGAGTCTGAACATCCACAGGATGATAACGATTACGCACCAGGTGAATCGGTGGAAGAAGATGAGAGTGAAGAAGATCGAGAAGACGATTAGTCGAGTAGATCGTTAATCGTTTTTTCAAACATAGTCTTAAATTCATCAAAGTAGAGTCCAGTTCCTGGGCCGTTGAAACCCGCATGCACTTTAAACACTTGATGCTTCTTATCGAGGAAAATCGTTGTTGGAAACGAGATGAAATTCTTTATGCCAGGTAATTTATTCGCCGGGGAGTCATCTTTTGATGTTCCTGCTAAAAGGACAGGATAAGGGATCGCTCTTTTTTTCACGACCATGGCTAAATGTTTGCGAGCGTCTTCAGGTGTGAGCGCGTATTCAAAGGAGAGTGCTACAACTTCAATTCCGCGAGATTTATTTTTTTCATACCATGGCCCCAAAAAGCCTAGCTCATCAATACAGTTGGGGCACCACGATCCAAAAATTTGAATGATGACAGGCTTACCTTTGTAGTCGGCGAGACTGACGGTTTTGCCATCGGTGGTAGGAAAGCTAAATTCAATAGCTTCAACTTGGGTTTGTTTGGTGGGATCAGGGAGAGTGGCTTTTTCATTTCGGTAGGCAGTGAATTTTGTCACGCTTTTGCCAACCATTTCCCCTGCGAGTTGTTTGCCTTCAAGTTTTCCACGAAAAACAAAATTAAAAACGCCATCAAAGGCAGCTGTTTCAAAATTACTTCCTGAAACGTAGCCATCGATATAGCGGTAATCGCCGGTTTTGGTCATGATGGAAGCATTAAGACTAGAGCCACTTTGATCGAGGAGTAGTACGGCTTCAGTTTTATTTCCGCTGCTATCGATCATCTCCATCGACCATTTGCCGCTTAATTGGATATCGGATTTTTTTACTGGTCCATCAAAGCGACGAAAGGCCCCAGGGCGACCTTGAATGGGAATACGTTCTTCAGGTGTGCGATTAGTTTTTACAAATGCACCACGAATTGAATTAGGTGAGATGGCAGTGAATTCGAGATAGTTTTGATAAGTCCCAAGCGGAATGATCCATTTACCTTTCGACGCGCGAATCTCGTTGATCTCAATGCGCTCCTTGCCATTGATCAACGTGGCCTGCCAGCCGCGTTTGCCCGGCTCTAGCTCCATCAAAAAAGGGATAGAAACACCTGGGTATTTCAGCTCAAAGCGCCAAACACCTGCTTTAGGTGTCGGTTGACGAGAAGCGATAGCAGAATTGAGAGTGAATAACAGTACAAGAGTTAATCTAAACAACATACAGCGTCCTCAACAATTGCCCACAGTGCGGTGGATGGGTTAATATCTTTCTTTATTTTGACCGGGATGTCATCCTTGAGAAGTTTTCTAGTCGGACAGCGTTGGATCAGTGAGTCAGAGCCTGAATTAGGTCTCGGTATGGTGATGGAGTCAGAGCAGAAAACCGTCATGGTTTATTTTCCTGCTGCTAAAGTTGAGCGTCGATATGGCACTCAGACAGCACCACTCCGTCGTATTCAATTCATGAAAGGTGATGAGATCCGTTTGCAAGATGGCAGCACTCACGTTGTTGTTGATGCACGCGAAAGTCATGGTCTTATGACTTATCTGACTGAAGCAGGCGAAGCAGCAGAGACTCATCTCTCAGATACACTGTCGCTTTCTCGTCCAGAAGAGCGCTTGTTTGCTGGCCAAGTGGATTCACTGGAACTTTTTAAATTACGCTACGATCTTTTACTGAATCAGAGAAATTTATTTCTCTCTCCGGTGCGAGGATTTACTGGCGCACGGTTAGCACTCATTCCTCACCAACAATATGTTGCTCATGAAATCGCCACCCGTCCTCGTCCAAGAGTTATGTTGGCAGATGAAGTGGGCCTGGGGAAAACCATTGAAGCAGGGATGATTCTTCATCACTTGATTCAAATTGGTCGCGTCGAACGTGCCTTGATAATTGTTCCTGATTCATTGGTGTATCAGTGGTTTGTCGAGATGCTGAAAAAGTTTGGTCTCTCTTTTGCGACAATTAATCATGAATCTAATCTAGAGGATCATGAAAATCCATTTGAAGATCAGCAGCTCTTTATCGTCAGTCTTCGCTTCATGATGCAGCATCCAGGTCTCGCTGATCATGTCAAAGCCGATCAGTGGGATATGCTGATTGTCGATGAGGCTCATCAATTGCGTTGGAATCCGACGCAAGCGTCACCTGAATATAAATTAGTGGAAGAGCTCGCTACTCGCACGGAGGGTTTGGTGCTGCTTTCAGGAACACCAGAAATTTTGGGCCTTGCTGGTCACTTCTCACGTTTACGTTTACTCGATCCTCAGCGCTTTCATGACTACGATGCGTTTTTGCAGGATCATGCCAACTATCAAGAGATCTCAGCTATTGCTAAGTTCTTAGATGGAGCAAAGCCTCTCACTGATAAACAACAGAAAAAACTTAAAGAACTCGGCTTAAAAATTCCTTCGACACCGGAAGAGCGCACGCAGACGCTGATGGATTTACTGGATAGACACGGCACGGGTCGGGTTTATTTCCGCAACACACGTAAACGGATGGCGACATTCGCAGAGTTTTTCCCTAAGCGTGTGCTGCATGCTCATCCACTTAAACCAGGAAAAGGCAAAGCTGCCGAAAAACAAGATTATACTACCAAGGTCGATTGGTTAATTGATCACTTAGGTGAAACCAAAGGTCAGAAAACCTTGCTCTTGTGTCATGAGAAAGAATTAGTTGTGGCCCTGGAAGCCAGTCTCAAACAAAAATCTCCTGCCAAAGTGGCGGTGTTTCATGCAGGCATGCCACTCCTTCATCGAGATCGTGCAGCGGCATGGTTTGCTGATCCGGAAGGCGCGCAACTTTTACTTTCAACTGAAATTGGATCGGAAGGTCGCAATTTTGAATTCTCACAGCACTTAGTTTTATTTGATCTGCCACGTTTACCAGATCTGCTTGAGCAACGAATTGGTCGCTTGGACCGTATCGGGCAGAAAAACGATATTCATATCCATGTTCCTTATCTGACCGGCGGCAAAGAAGAGTTGATGTTCCGTTGGTATCACGAAGGACTCAATGCCTTTGAGTCATCTCCTCGTGGAGCCTCGGAACTCTACGCCACTGTTCGTGAAGATTTGATCCCATTAGTTGAAAGTGAAGAGATCGATGAGAAGAAATTTGCGGCACTTCTTAAGCGAGTCAAAGTTGAGCACGAACAAATCGAGGAGCGTCTCGAAGAGGGACAAGATCGCTTAGTGGAACTTAATTCCTATAACGAAGTAAAAGCTCAAGGGCACATCACCGCACTTAAAGAAGTGGAAGCATCACCCGTGCTGCGAGACTTTATGCTGTCACTATGTGAGCGCCTAGGTATTGATGCTGAAGATCTAGATGGGGATAGTTATTATTTAAAACCCAGCGACACCATGCTTTTGCCCCATTTTCCGGGACTACCTCATGAAGGTGTTTCTGTGACTTTCAAAAGAGATGTGGCCCTTCGTCGACCGGAGTTGATGTTTCTGACGTGGGATCATCCCATGGTACTTGGAATTATTGAACTGATCGCTTCAAAAGAAATG
>JBIKNE010000170.1:0-5454 GCA_044358855.1 Bacteriovoracaceae bacterium
TGATATGAAAACGTTCATTCAAAATTTAGCAACGCAAAAGCCTTACTCAGCACCGATCATTGATAAATCACATAATTTTGCGACCTATCAAAAAACATGGTTACAAAAAATCAACACCAAGGATGCGACTCTTGGGGGCATTCGACTGAAGGTTCAGTGTCGCAGTGAAAATACCAGCTGTGTGAATATGCCGGCCGAAAAGGCAGTGGCAATGATGGGTCGCTCTTGTGGCGAAGACCGAAAACTTTTTCAAGAGATCTGTTCAGAGGAAGACCAGCTTTATGGAATTTCTACCTCTCCTATGTCGACTCATCTTTTGAGCACTTCCAATTTAATGAATCTGATTAATGCTGAAGGGATGGCGATGGGGTGTTTGCGCCGATTTGGGCAGATGATGGCGAGCAAAGAGCGTCACTACCCAGTTCTCAACGGATTGCAGCCAATTGTTTATTCGCAATTACGTACCAATTATGGAGAGCGCTATCTTCTAGGGCGAGCGTTTGTGTTTGGTGCACTTAAAGAGTTTACGCAAAAAGGGTTGAAGAATATTTTTGAGCCGCAGGTCGCAAAAGTTGAAGAGAAACCTGTTGAGAAACCTATCGAGGTCGCTAAGACTCCAGTGGTAGCAGAGAAACCGGTCGTCGTTGAAGTGAAGCCGGTCGTCCCTGAGAAAAAACCAGCTAAGACCCCTGAGGTTCCTCTTGAAGTTAAAACCGCTTTTCTGCAAGCAGCAGAGGTGCGTCTCAGTCAGAACTTAGAGCGTGTCGATGTGGATATGTTAAAGTTTCGCTACGACTATGTTTTCAGTATGGCAGAGTTGCAACTTCTTTCAGAATCACTCAAAGATTATGTTGCCCGTGGTGCACTTGAAGAGATGCGCTCATGGGATAAGTTGGGTGAAAAAGAAGCACCGATGCCGCTAACTTTTTTAAAATACCTCATTGATTCAGAAAATCATCAAGGCCTCTATAATGTCGTAGGGGTTTTAGGTGATAAGTTTTGGGTCATGAATGATATCGATCAGGCCAAGCAGTTAAACTCTGAGTACGTCGAGCTTCGTAACGACGCCTCTACGGGAAATACCTGGCAACTCTATATCTTAAAAGCTGAGATTTAATTCCACCACTGAGCTTCAATCACACGGGCACCAGCTCGTTGAGCGGCCTCTAGCCCTGGCTTTGAATCTTCAAAAATCAGTGTTTCTCTAGGGCCCACGTTCAGCGCCAACATGGCCTGGAGATACGGTGCCGGATGAGGTTTAGGATGGGTCACGTCTTGCAGCGTGATGACTAGCTGAAAATAATCTCGAAGCCCCGAGACCTGCAAAAGTCTGTCTGTGATCACTCGCTCACTTGAAGTCACGACCGCCAATACGATGTCATTCTTGGTAGCTTCAATGAGGAATTCTTTCATCTCAGGTGCGCACCACTTATTCAGTGGAATTTGCGGAATTAAGTCTAATAAGCGCAGATTCTTTTCAGTAATAAATTTCTCTTCATTCATTTCTTGCGGAAATCCCGGCCAGTGGCGAGCAAGTTCTAAAACTTGGCGATCGGCCATGCCTTTAAGTCGATTTTCTAATTCATGAGCAGGAAAAGGCGGAAGTATGCGCCAATCACGCGCCATCATGCGTAGCACATCGGCATGAATTTCTTCTGTTTGGAAGAGAGTGCCATCCATATCAAAGAGAATCGCTCTTATGTGGGGTTGAGCGGTACGCAATGCGGTAAGAGAGGGGAAGGTTTTAAGAATTTCCATGGCAGCAATTTAACCATGCCTTGCCTCGTCCGTCACCATTGAGCTTCCGCTCTATCTGAGGTATCCCTTGCCTATGAAAAAAGATGTTTTAAGCCAATTAATTCAAGAAGCTCAGTCCTATCGTCGATTTGAAGATATTGAGAAATTGGTCGAGCATAGTGGTGATCTTTCAGCGGTACCTTTGCAACCACTTTTTCTGGCCCTAAGGGCCACCACCAAAGACCATGCCGCCTTAATTTTACCCAAGCTCTCCCAGGATCAGCGCCAGGCCATGCTGGATGTTGATATCTGGAAAAAAGATGAAATTGATCCGCAAGCTGCTAACTGGTGGCTGGATGTATACGGCAATTGTCCATCGCAAGAAGTACGCTCCGAGTTTGCTCATTCAGAAGATTTTTTATTGGCCCTTAAATGTCAGTGTACGATTTTAACTTTTGATGCTGAAGAGCCCGAGTACCCGGAGTCAGATAACTATTTTATCACCGAAGACAATCTGCTCTTAATTGAATACCCAGAAGATTTTCCTTTTGTTTCAGAGCTGCGCCAATTAGTAAAAGATCTCTACACCGAAATGGGTGTTGAGGGCGCTTATTCACATCTGTTTAAGATGGTGGCCGACTCTTACATGGTGATGGAAGAAGATAACTACCAACGCAAAAAAGAGCGTCTGCGCGATTATGGCTTTGTAGATTATTACGAAGCACTGGAACTTGATATTATCATGGCGAGCCCTGATGCTGCCAAAGCGTTCATTCGTGAAAAGAAAGGTTCGACGGGTGAAATTGATGACGACATGAAGAATCAAACTCTTCACGCATCAACTTTGGTTGCCTATCAAGAAGGCCTAGATGATTTGAAGAGCGCCTTAGAAGCTCTCAGTGATCGTCAGCGACGTGATTATCTGCAATTCAATTTCGTACGATTGGTTAACGCACGAATCATGGCAGAGGATGCGCTGAAAGGCGGAGCTGTAGCGATGACCCGTGCTGGATCTCGAACACGCCAGCGCCTTGAACTCGGTTTTAGTTTGGCGATGCAAGAACTCGGTCGCTTGGAAGATGTCTTTGCCAAACTTGATTTCACTGATCTCTATCGCTTAGGTAATACATTACTTGAAACGCAAAAAAGAAAACTTAAACGCTCACTTGGGGGAACTCCCTTTGAGCAAGAAGACCAAGAATATTTCCTTGGTATGTGGTGGACTAATTTCTTAAATCAGTCTCTTGATGAGCCAGTAAAGCTTAAAATTGATGGCTCAACGCCTGCGCTTGAAGTGCGCGACATGAGAACGTGGAATGCGTGGGTAAAATCGTCCGATACATTTATAGCGGCGCTACCTTTTGTTAAGAAATTCCACCTCACCATCAAAAAGCTAGAGACGAGTGGCGATTTAATGGATGCCTTTTATCATAACTACGAACTAGCAACGGTTGATTTTGAAGCCATCATGCTTTCGAGTTTAGTGAACTTTATTGGCGGTCATTTCGAGAGAGCAGATGCTTCTAAAATGGGAGTATCTCTTAGTGAATTGAAAGCGTTCTACCAGCGCTTCTTCCAAAAACGTGGCAATGAATGGCTCTTAAAAGGCGAAGAAGATGCCACTCTTGCACCGGCACTGGAAGATTTTGCTAAACGTTTTGGATTAAGTGAAATTCCAGGTTTTACTTCATGGCTTAAGCAAGTCATGGTGGAACAGATGAATGGTTATGAGATTGATACCATGTCTGATGAAGATTTCCGTCACGTCGGTGGGCCTCTGCTCTTTACCCCTGCACGAAACTAGCTTTTTTGCTCCCCTTGGAAAAAACTATCCCACAATGCTGTGAGAGTTTTTTGTAAAGGGGAGTCGGGCTTTTGCAAAATTTTAAATAATTCGTTTTTAAGCTGAGTATTGAGATTTCTTTGATGCTCTATAATACGTGGGCCCTGCTCATGTGATTTAACGACGGGCATTTTATCGGCCACTAGCGAGGCGACTTTTTTTAATCGTATATTATCGTTCAACAAAAAGGTGAGACTCTCGCCACCAATGTTTTTTCCACCTTTGTCCTGGGAAATTTCATCAGCAGTATGCTCTAGGAATTCTTCAAATCCTTTTAGATCATCAGACGATGCTGAACGGAGAATCTTCTTTTTATCCATCAACTTTCTCTTTTGCCCTGAGACGCTTTAAAAGCTCAGAGTAAAAAGCTCCTTCTTGAACCAAGTACCAAATTTTTTTGTGGTTGATGCCATACTCGCGAACCACCTCGGCCATTTGGTGGGGATCTGCATTCTTGATTTCTTGCTGCAATAAGCGATTGCGATCCAGTACCTGCGATTCCTTAACTGTGACCTTAGTATCTTTTTGATTGTAGAACTTAGGCAGTGCAGACATCTCGGCCACAATAGGGATAAAACCAACCGCTTCAGCTAAATCAGAAACAAAAAATACCGGGTAGGGGTAGCGCCAAGAAGCAAGGTGAGTATCAAACCAGTTGCCTATAACACCAATGACCTCACGCTGCTCATCAAGAGAAAGTGTCTTAACAACAAATACGATTGGACGTCGTAAGTTCATATCTTCGTGGAGCAGTTTAGCAATCTCGATAAGATCAGCATTTTTAACGTTGATGATTTGGTAGATAGGCAGATTCATGGTTTAATTTAACCACGCCTTGGCTTTATCTAACAGGAGAAGCTGTGGTTAACTTAATTTGTCGGATATGTGAATGATTCATCTGCCCGCCCTGGTTCTTCCAGGGGAGTACATTGCCCTTTTAAAAGTGCCGACTGCCGCAAGTGGAACTGGTTTGCCTGTGGTTGATATGTTGAGAAAGACTCCTGCGCTTTATATGGTTATGGAGCGGGCCTTTCAGGAATTTAACGAACATAAAATTGGACTTGAAAAGATTGCTTCGACTTTAGGGTGGTCAAATTTTCGCGATCGTATGGCGTCAGTCTATATCTTCAAAGCGCTGCATGGAACATTTCCAGATAAAACGGAAATGGATTTGGTGCAACAGGCGATTGATTTGGAAGCACGCTTCTCCGATAAATCGGTGACCGGCACGTCTCGTATATTTATGTTGGGAATGTATTTTAGATTCCTCAATATTTATATTTCCATGAGAGATGATGGGACTCCCGAGGTCACCATCCCACCAACCGTTGAAAAAATTATGGCGATGAGAAATATAAAAACGGATCGTCCGGATTGGCTCTTGTTGATTTGCTGGCACTTGGAAAGCTTTCTTGGTTTTGCTCAACTGACGAGTTTTATCGATAGTGGTTTGAGCTGGCCGCAAATTTATCAGAAATTAAATCAGAATCAACAGTTTCACTTAGTCTCTAACCTGCTCTCTTATGGGGCCTCAATTCAAGAAGATGATCCCTTCTTGTACGAAAGGATTTAGTGTGGAAAATTCAAATAACTCAGTTTGGGCCTTACTGAATGAGATAAGTAAAAAACAAGGCATTACTGAAATTATTCTTAATCGTGCTGATTTAATTTTTGTCGAGCATCAAGGTGAGTTAGTGAAGCTCAATGCTAAAGTTGAGCCCAAAGATTTAGATATCTTCGTTAATGAAGTGGCTTCCATGAACCAAAAGAATTTCGGTGCGGATCATCCTATCATGGATGGAACTCTGCCGGATGGCAGTCGTGTGAACATTATCAGTAAAGAGTATGCGCAGGGTGGGCCGGCCATCACCATT
>JBIKNE010000171.1:0-5445 GCA_044358855.1 Bacteriovoracaceae bacterium
TGGTTCATCGACGTCTTTCCTGGCTCACTCCAACTGAAGAGATGAAGGAGCTGGCCGGTAAATCCAAAGAATATTGGGAAAAAGAAATTTTGAAATAAATAAGGCCCCGTTAAGGGGCCCTTTGATTTAGATTCTACGTTCAAAAGTAAAACAATTCTCAGCTTTAATTTCGTCAATTTTACAGAAGATACCGCCGCCGCGACGTTTACACTCATTAAGCGTATTCATCTGAGCTTCACCAAGTGATCTACCTTCTGCTTCAACATTACCCACACTGAAGAACTTCACACGACAAGTTGTGATGGTCTCAAGACGAGGACCCACTTCTAATTGGTAGACTTTATTTTGAAGTTCACGAACGGCTTGTTCCAAGCGACGTAGACGGCGAAGCATATCGCGGTCGTCACGGTCATCTCCTACTTCGATACGAATAATTGATGGACCATCATGTAAACGGCCAGATCCACCGCGGGTTCTGTCATCGCGGTCATCACGATCATCACGGGCATTTGCTTGAGTCATAGCACCCATCAAAGTCCCTACTGCAAGTAAAAGAGCAATAAGCTTTTTCATGAAATTCTCCTAAGTAATTAACTTAGGAAAATTCTAGGAGGAGTTCTCATCCCATAGGATAAAATGCTTCAAATCGTGAAAAACTTACCAGCGGTACCCGAGACCCACCCATAGACGAGGCCCTGAAACAATACGTGTCCAGGTAGAATCGGTATTAGAATCCGTGAGCTTATCTGAGCGCTGATAATAATCTAAGATGGCACGGGCACCCCATCCTTTAGCGGTATAAAACTTAAAACCACCCCCAAAGCTATAGCCAAAAGTCGAGCCTTGCGCCTCTTCGGCCGGGGCACCTGCTGCCTCAGCTCCTGGCTCATAAGTACTGGTCACGTTGCCCATCGCCATAGAAAAGGTGAAAAAAGGAATAAAATCGTTAACCACACTTGGCATAGTCCAAGGATGCCAATTGAGACCGCCTCCAAATTCTGTCATTGCTTCAGTCTGTTTTGAGCCCTGGTAAACGATACTAGAGCGGCCTTGAATATTAATAAACGCCATTGGAGATAAGCGTGACCACCAACGCTTCTCATCGGTGAAATAATACTCACCATTGAGCGCCAACTGTGTGCGCGAATCGTTACCCGTAAATTCGGTGGCTCCGGCCTGGTCACTGGTGGTTTTGGCCCCAAGACTAGAAATACTTAAAGCAGTCCAAAGCTCCAAATTCTTTTCACGAATATTACCAGGTCCCATCATTTTCAGAGCTTCAAGTTCTGCGCGTGACGACGCTTCCGTACTATTTGGATCTACTCCCTGAGGTAGATCATTGGCCCCGTCTGCCAAGGGAATTCCCACAGCATTGGGATCACCGACTGCTACATTGGTAGGGACATCTTCCTCAACAATCATTTTAGATTCATCTTGCGTGACTTTTACCGCCGGAGTGATCTTCAAGCTCATCACCGCATCGGCCACCACGAAATCAGCATTCACTAAACGATAGATTGACCAAACCGAGCGCGAAGGTGAAACTTTCACTACCACTCCACGAGCAACCACTCCTGCCGAGACATAAAACTTAGCGTGATCCCCTTCCGCCAGACCATCTTCAGTTCCACGATTGACCAACATGGTTTTGCGAGTATCAGATAATTTGAGAACTCGCATGGTGAGTTTTTCATCAACTTCCAAGGCCCATGCATTGAAAGTAGAAATTAAAACAAGAAGAGCTAGTTTTTTCATCTCATCATCCTAGTAAAATTTGGTCAATCCAAAGCTTAACCGTCCATCGAGTATCTCTGATCGCGCAGGCAAATTTCCACCCGGACGATTAGCAGACGTTTGCTCTAACATTAATTTTTCAAAACTAAGTGCCGCCCTAAAACCCATGCCAGTGCGAAGATTATACTTCACTCCTCCAGCAACTTGAGGAAAAGCCACTACGGAGTAATTTCCTTTCTCACCCACACTCGGAATAGTCAGGCGAGCAATCCCGCTTCTAACACCTAAAGAGAGGAATGGAATATTGCGGCCGATAGTAAAAGGAGAATGTAAGAGATGCCATGTTCCCCCGACTCCAAAACTGTACTCTTCCGTTTGTGCGTTCAGATTTCCGACGGAAACACCATCGATCACATAACGAAGGGTTGAGAAAAGTGCCAACTGACGAAGTGTTTCCCCACGAGGAACGGGGAACCACTCTACTCCGCCTTCAAGGCTCCATTTGGCCTTGCGGGCATTTTCCGCATCGGCACGGTTTTCATTATCAAGGGCATTGAGACCTAAGCCACCTGAAAACTGCACATCGTAACTCTTATAAGTGGCATTGCGACGACGATCTTGTTCGTAGCTTACTCCCACCTTATTCAGCATCGTTTGGAGTTGTTCGTCAGAATAATCGTCCGACCAGCCTTGTCCTTTTTCGATAATTTTCCGGTGAGCAACAATCTCTTCTTCGTTAGCTTTTTTCTCTTCTTCGCGCATTTCATCGGCAATCGATAACGATGTCGATTTCACACGAAACTCCCCACCAGCATCTTTATTTTGTTCCCAATAAAAATCACCGTAGTTGAAGGCCGGATCATTAATTCGTCGCAAATAATTGACGACCACTTTCTCAAATGTCTCCAGACGTTTTTTGATGGCAAAATCATCTTCATGAGGTGAGCGCCAAAGAGCACGGGCATATTTTTGTTTGCCTTCACGATCAACAGTTACCCATTCGTCGACATCATAGAGCACGCCATCTTTATCCCAGTCTTCACCGATTTTGTGCTGTTTACGATAAAGTTCGTACTCGGCTTTACGAAGCGCCAATAAATCTTTGTCGCCTGATTTTCTCTCCGGAAGAGCCAAAGGAAGATTCTTTTTTTCATCCACCACGCGCAGGCGATCGTTTTCAAGAAGTCTGCGACCTGAAAGCATTAAGCCTTCTGTTGTGACGACATACTTCTCTCGCATGATGAGAGAAACAGGATCGGAAATTTCGTAGAGGTACCACAGTGAGCGAGTCGGGCCAGTTTTCACGACACGACCTTTGGCGATAGGAATCATGCGAAGTGCGTTAGCGTCCTGTTCTTTCAATCGGCGCATGATCACACCGTGATCACCGACTTTAATTTTTTCCAGATCGCCCACATTAAAGAGTGCAGTTTTGCCAGAAGTGGATTTTGAAATAAGACGCGCCTCAGCAATGCCCCCGCTTTGCGCGAGTGCTACGCCTCCCATGGCGAGCCAAAAACTCATGATGATGACCAGCATCCGTGCGATCCTCTTTAATTCAGGGTGACATAGGTTTATGGCCTTGAAAAGACGTGATAACGCAAATAACAAGAAAATTTGCAAGTTCTTGAAAAGTCGAAGCAGAAAAGGCATACTCTGGACCTATCGAAACATACGCGAAGGACACATTGTGAGACGTAAAAGAGAACGCATTACTTATGACTACGAATGCTCACTCACTGGTGAACAGTTTGTTCGCACAGAAAAAGCACAAAACCCAAAAGAGCTACTTTCAGTTAAAGCTTGGTATGAAATGAATCCGGATAAGGATGATCGTCCAGCGGTAATAAAAAAGAAATTGGGCTTTATTAAAGATGAGCCTGTCGAACCACAACAATAATTCTATTTAAGGAGTGCGACCATGGACGTCCGCCCTGTCATCATCATTGGAACTGGCCCTGCCGGTTTAACTGCTGCCATTTATACTGCACGTGCCACCATGAAACCATTGGTGCTCGAAGGTCATGAACCTGGTGGTCAACTCACTCTTACAACTGAAGTCGAAAACTTTCCTGGTTTCGCTGAAGGTGTGATGGGTCCTGAATTGATGGCGAACATGAAAAAGCAGGCCGCCCGCTTTGGTGCTGAATTTCATCCCGTGCTCGCCACTGAAGTCGATCTTTCAAAGCGTCCTTTCAAAGTTGTCACTGACAAAGGTGTCACTCATTACGGACAAACTCTGATCATCTCAACCGGTGCTTCGGCTAAGTTCATGGGTCTGCCGAAAGAAAAAGAACTCACTGGCCGCGGAGTTTCAACGTGTGCGACTTGTGATGGTTTTTTCTATCGCAATAAAATTGTTCACGTCGTTGGCGGTGGTGACACAGCTATGGAAGACGCCACATTTTTAACTAAGTTTGCCGAGAAAGTTTATATCGTTCATCGCCGCGACACTCTTCGTGCTTCAAAACCTATGCAAGAGCGCGCTTTTAAAAATCCTAAGATCGAATTCGTGTGGGATTCTGAAGTCGTTGAAATTCTCGATGATCAATCTGGTGTAACGGGAATCAAAGTCAAAAATCTTAAAACCAATACTGTGACGGAAAGAAAGACTGATGGTCTTTTCTACGGCATCGGCCATACGCCCAACACTGGTTTCCTTAAAGGCCAATTGACGGTTGATGAGCATGGTTTCATCCAAACTCACAACGGTCCAGAAACTAATGTGCCCGGTGTGTTTGCTTGTGGTGACGTACAAGACTCTTACTACCGCCAGGCCATCACAGCAGCGGGCTCGGGTTGCCAAGCGGCGATGAAAGCTGAGCGCTGGTTAGAAAATAACGGCGGCCATTAATCTCGCTATTACCTGGCCCACTTCAATTTGGGCCAGGCGATCTAAAACTTCACTCGCTAGCCTAGTTTTTCTTTTTCAAAACATCATGAGCTTTCTGAATCAGAAGATAATTTTCATGGATGCGTTTCTCTAGGCGCTTTTTCGTTTTTGCATCAAAATCGTTGAGCTGAAAACTATCGGGATGCATTTCCTTAGCACGGGTTTTAAAAGACTTTTTTAAGTCTTCAGTAGATGGAGCATTTTTTAATCCAAGAATTCGCCAATAAAACTGCTCTTCTGTTTCCGCTCCCAAACGTTTCGGATCAAACAGATAAATCCGCTGAAGGATTTTTTTCTTTTCCAATTCTTTAGGATCAGTTGTTTCTTCCAAAAGCCCTGCGGTTTTATCCTCAGACTTTTCTTTAAAATCTTTGGGCGCCATCGCTCGGCCTGTGACTCTCCCCTTACCTTGAGTCATCAAACGTTCTTCTTTTTCGATCAACTCATCGAGGGTCAGATCACGCTCGCGTTTGCGGCCAAATAAGTACTGCTCGAGCCAGGCGAAAAGTGACTTGGCCATAATGGCCCCGGCAAGCACAACCGCTAGGCTAATTACCGCATAGATGATGATTTGCTTTTTATCCATGAAATGAGTTTACCTGATCGAGCATTTTAGTTCCCCTCTTTTCCCAGTTTCGCTCGTTTACCTTAGTTATGGGGGCAATAACCTGACGGCAACGCTTTCCCCTTTGACGAGGCTTCACTAGGTTTGAAACAATCTTCAACGAGTCAAAATCCATGGATTGGATTTTGTAACACTTAAGCTTACCAAGGATGGAAGGCCTATGTTTCCGCTATTCAATTATTCGACGCTCGCT
>JBIKNE010000172.1:0-5439 GCA_044358855.1 Bacteriovoracaceae bacterium
CCGCTGAATTACTTTACCTGCAACTTGTGCCTCACCATAAATTTGAGCAAATCCACTTACGAAGGCTCCGCTCAGCAGCGAGGAGCGACCGTAAATCTGAGCTTGACCCTCTAGGTTCGTTTGGCCCGGACCTACGGAAGCAAAGCCATAAATCTGTACATCGTCTGTTGCAATAGTATCTTGAACTGTTGGTCCATTAAAAATTGTTACTCTTCCTGAAATTAAACTATTTTTAATATAAGCAAAGTCTTTGATCGTGACGTCATCCGAGATATGTGAATCGAGAATTAATGTTTCGCCAAAAATTTTTACTCTATCACTCAAAACGCTTTCTCCAAAAACTCTTACATCACCATTTATAAACACATCATCAGTGATAAGAACTTGGTTTGAAATGTTCGGATTACCATCAAGTAATGCATTGCCTGAAATTGTTGCTTCTCCATAAATCTTAGAATTTCCTCTTATCGTCGGATGGCCTAAGATTTGGACATTCCCTCCTATCGCGGCCTTTCCTGATATTTTTGGTGATCCGTTGATTAGCACATTGTCTGATAGCCTAACAAAATCACTTATTTCGATCTTATTCTCTTCATCATTGTCTCCTGAAATCACGACCTGATCTTCTATCACGACATTTCCCTTAATCAGTGCCCTTGTAACAGATATCGCGCCCATAATTATTGTATTCTGAACAATAATAGAATTTGAAATTAGTACTCCGTCTGAATCCATATCTCCAACAACAATGACATGATCGCTAATTAGTGAATTATCTATAATTTCGACTTTGCCACTAACTTTAGCATGACCACAAACTTCAGAATCAGAACCGAGATAAACACTACTTCCCACTAAAGCAGTGCCTGCTACAAAACCGCCAACTGATAAATCCGGATTAGTATGAAAATTTCCAGATTCTCCTTCGCATTGAGAGTAAACCAAGGGACTATAGGCGATGAAAAGTGACAGTAAAAGAGCCTTCATCTTTATTCACAACCCGTTGTTACATTATGAATAACATCGTGACCTCTTATGTATGAGCGTCCACAAATTTTTGAGGTTCCAGTAATACGTGCAAAATCGAGAATTTTTGCCCAACCAAAGACTTCAGTTGAGTCGGTAATATGAACGGATCCTTGTACGAAAGCATTTCCATACACTTCAGCATATGAGTCCACTTGTAAGTCTGATCCTGCTAAATTCAAGAGATATGCTTCACCATAGACCTTCGCATCCCCGCTTATATCAACACGGCCACGAACTGTAGCTTTCCCGAAAACAGTTGCTCTTTCGTTTAAGCTTGCACCTTCAATTACAGTCGCTCGATCACAAATAGAAGCTTCTGGAGCAATGTAGATCGTATTATCAATAACGGCCGTCTCCGCAACAAACCCACCCTCTGTTTCATCTGGATTGGTATGCAGAGAACCAGGGGCTCCGCTGCATGGGTAATTTTTTTGATTACCCCAAGCAGGATTGATGACTAAGCTTATCGCTAGTAACATCCACTTCATTTCGTGCTCACTTTAACTTCAAAATCACTATTATCCATAACCGTTGTGGTAATCACGTATGCGCCACCAACGGTTGCATTTCCGCCCACAATCCCCGTCGCTTCTACGACAGCCGAATCTAGCACCTGTGCACTCTGATAAACTTGGCCACGCACTGTTGATTCACCATAAACCATGGCGCGACCGAATACTGTCGCATTTCCTTCAAGAGTAGCAGCTTGGAAAACTTGGGCTGAACCGGAAACGACTGGATTGCCAGTTAAGAGACGAGCATCTCCATAAATCTGGGCATCTTCTTTCACTTCGCCTGCAGTAATTCTGGCTGCGCCTTTGACGATGGCGTTATCACGAACAGCAGCTTCTTCCACGCCCGCTTCTTCGCTTACAATAGCTCGGTCAGTAATAAGTGCGTTCAGAACATAAGCTTGTCCATTAACCGTGGCATTAGAATCAACCAGACTTTCTCCACCAACAAATGCAATATCAAATACTCGTGCACTGCCACGAACCGCATAATCCACTCCATCTGCTAAGCGAATAGCAGCATGGCCATATACGTGCGCATTCTCATCAATTGTTGAGTTGCCTCTAACTGTGGCAAATCCATAAACGCGTGAGTTACCTTTAACGACTGCATCACCCATCACTTGTGCTGAGTCATAGACATGCGAAGTTTCTTGGATCTGGGCATTTTCAGAAACTTGTGCTTTTCCATAAACACGTGCGCTGTTCTTTACTTGGCCCGCATTAAAAATATGCGCTTGCCCGTAGACGTTAGCCGCATTTGAAATGATGGCAGTGTTTTTTAGGATAGCGTTGCCAAAGACTTTGGCGGTGTTTAGCACCTGAGCTTGATCTTTTAGAATCGCATTATTGGAGATCGCAGGGCCTGATGCTGCTGTATTGGAATCACCCTCGACAACAACCTGATTATAGATTTTGGCGTTGTTACGAACGACTGCACCTTTTTTAATTTGGGCAGAATCATAAATTCGCGCGTTATCCTCAATTGAGGAATGTTCGATGACAATGTTGTCCGGTGCATCGGCTGAATCAATGATAGCGCTGCCTAGAACTTTGGTTGCTCCCAAAAGCTGAGCGTCACCTAAAACGCGAGAAGTCCCACAAACTTCAGCGGTTGTATCCGTGAAGACTGAGGCTTCTACATAAGCAGTGGTAGCAACAAATCCTCCCGGAGAAGTATCTGGATTAGTGCGATTTGCACCGGCTTGACCACCACATTGAGCGAAGGCCGTTACTGAAGAAGCTAAACAAACTACTACTATTATTCTTTTCATACTATTCCCCACCCTCTTGTGAACATTCAGTCGTGCTATCTTCGATGACTGCGTGGCCCAACACATAGCCTTGCCCACAGACTCTTGAGTTACCCAATACTTGGGCAAAATCGAGAACTTTACCCCAGCCATAAATCTCTGAGGTGCCACTCACAACGACTGATCCCATCAAAAATGAATTGCCATAGATTTGGGCAGATTGATCAATCACCATGCGCTCACCGTTAAAATTAATGAGGTAGGCTTCACCATAAATATGAGCTTTGTCTTTTACCGTAATGAGTCCTCTCGCGGTGACTTTCCCTGCTATTTTCACTCTATTGAGGAGCTGAACTCCTTCAATTACAGTAGCTCTTTCACAAACCGAAGCTTCAACTCCAATCGTTACAGAGGTGTCCACCGTCGCAGTGTTGGCAACAAAGCCACCAGGTGTGCCATCAGGGTTTGTGTAATAAGAGCCAGCAGCTCCGCTACACGGATAATTCTTGTTATTTGCATGAGTGACAGGTGCAAGTAAAAAAATGCACATGCCTGTGATGACAGGCCTCAACTTCATTCTGACTCCTTGAATGATTGTTCGAAAAAATGATTAAGCGATTATTTGTGATTTTATTTAAATCCGGCCAACAGAAATTATTCCAATAGATGTAAATTATGTCTGTCTTTAGATTCTTATTTCATAAATCATTTATTTCATTAACAAAGAAGATTGTCTTGATCAGTTACTTTAATCAACTCTAAATAAAAAAGGCCCCCATCGCTGGGGGCCCTTCCGGAAAAATTAACTGTCAGTAGTAATATCAGTCTAGCTATTAGCGTTTGATGTTCAGAACTTCTTGCAACATCTGGTCCGAAGTTGTGATCGTACGAGTGTTCGCTTGGAAGTTACGTTGAGCGGCCATCAAGTTAATGAACTCGTTGGCGATATCGACGTTCGAAGCTTCGATAGACTTCGAGAGAACTTCACCGCGACCATCGAGACCTGGTTTGCCGATAGCGGCCTGACCAGACTTGCGAGTTTCTTTGAACAAGTTCTTACCAGTTTTGAACAGGCCTTCAGTGTTTTCGAACTTCGCGATGGCCACTTGGCCCAATTCGCGTTGAACACCGTTGTCGTAAACCGCTGTGAGTACGCCGTCGTCATTGAATGACATCGAGGCAAGAGTCGCAGCTGAAGAACCGTTCTGACTGTGGCGAGCCACTGAAGAGCGTGAACCGTACTGAGTCGAAGCATCGATACCAGTTCCGCCGTCCTTGATCGACTTACCGAAGTCGAAAGCAATCTTTTGACCTTGACCAGCGCCCTTGTTGAAATTGAAAGCGTTATTCTTTTCAACTTCTTCTTCAAGCACACCTTTAGCATTGAACTTCAGTGTACCAGTTGCCATTTCAACCATCTCACCTGGTTTTCCGCCTTGAGCATCATTACCATCTACCATGGCGTGGTAATCCCAAGTACCATCAGCTGTTTTGTTGAAGTACATCGTAACCAATCGAGCTGTACCGACGTTGTCGTAAACAGTCACAGAGTTATTGAAGTTTGATGTTTTCTCAGGGTTCTTCGGATCAAACACCATGACGTTTTCGCGGCTATCAAGGTTCATCGAGATTTTAACTTCGTTACTCGCCGTTGCCGGAATGGTGGTGCTACCGAGCTTGATTGGCTCGAGTTTGTTTGTCATTTTACCTTCAGCGTCCGGTTGGAAACCGTTAACACGGTAGCCGTCGCCGTTGATCATGTAGCCTTCTTTGTCGAAATGGAATGAACCATCGCGAGTATAACCTTTACCAAATGGTGCATCGACTTGGAAAAAGCCGTTACCGTTAATGGCAAGGTCAGTGATTGACTGGGTACGCTGAATGGTACCTTGAGTCCACTGTGGTGTGACGTGCGCAAGCTTGGTACCAGAACCAATCTGGTCACCGCCGTCGATACCTTTTAATGATGATGCGAGAGTGTCTTGAAACTCTGCGCGAGATGATTTGAAACCGAAGGTGCCGGCGTTGGCGATGTTATCACCCACGACACTCATCGATGAGCCCGCTGCGTTCAGGCCCGTGATACCAATGTTAAACGATGAAAGAATACTCATGCGTGTCCCTCCTAGACTTCTGTTTCGAGTTCTCTTGGTACTACAGACCTTGAGAGGGGCTTCCGGGAAGGACCAGCCTTATACTCAAAACAACCGTTAATATTACTACCGTCTCACACGTGGCTTCCGTTCCTCGTGTGTGATTACCTAATTCATAAAGATGGTCGAATCAATCTTAGTAAAGACGTTTTCTCCCATGCTGTCGCGATCAACTGCAGTCACCACCATGCCGCGATCTACATCCATGACGTATGCCGCTTTATTTGTGATAACGAGCGAATCATGACCACCTTTCACGCGCAATTTTCCCAAAGCTTCTTGTAGCTTCATGTACTCTTGCGTATCAAATTCAATATTACGTTCCTGCAAACGTTTGGTAGCGTGAGTTGAAATCTCCACACCATTCTTCGCTTGCGGTTTTTCCGCTTGCTTCACGAGTTGATCGAACTCACTCTTCTGACCTGGGGTCAGTTTATTCGACGTCTGTGCCTTATCCTGTGAAGGAAGGCTCGTAACGTTGGGAATAAGAAG
>JBIKNE010000242.1:0-4370 GCA_044358855.1 Bacteriovoracaceae bacterium
GTTGCATTGTTAGTGCTGAGAGCATCGAAATGCCAAAAGTCCATTTCCGCTTCAAACCAGCTCGCCCCTTTATGATCAAGCGCATGCCATTTCAAAGTCGGCTGATGGGAGTGGCGATGTTTGACTTTTAAACTCTGGCCAACTGTTGTGGGAAGCGCGAGCGCCTGCGCTCCTTCTAGTACGAAGTATTCACCGGTCAGAAGAATCTTGCCATGGCCATAATACTGCTGATCGCGCACATTGATTCCTAGAGTGATGGGTTCGACTCAACCAGACTTCTTACCGCCGAGTAGGAAACCACTTTATCGGCGAAGTAAACTTGCGCCGATTGTTTTTGGGCCTCTGTTGCCCCTAACTGCTGCAAGATATTCAAAAGATGCAACTTCATATGCCCTTTTTGAATACCAGTTGTCACCAAAGATCGCACTGCGCCAAAGTTTTGCGCAAGTCCCACAGCGGCAGCCACTTGCATAAGCTCTGGAGCACTTGGGCGACCGAGAATATCGAGAGAAATATTGGCCAGCGGATGAAGATTAGTAAGACCTCCCACTGTACCTAGCGCCATAGGAAGCGTGAGTGAAAACTTAAAGCGCTCACGCTCAAGAGTACAAGTTGAAAGGGAGCGATACTGGCCGTCGTTAGCGGCCCAAGCATGAGCACAGGCCTCGATAGCACGGAAGTCATTACCAGTCGCAAGAATGACCGAATCGATGCCATTCATAATGCCCTTATTATGAGTCACGGCACGTGAGCGATCGACTCGCGCGATCTCTACACCCGTGTAAAATCGGCGAGCAAAAGTTTGCGCATCCATACCACCGGCAAAGACGCCTAAATCTTCAATTGGACATTCCACTGACACTTCTACGGCACAGTCCGGAGTGAAGTTGGACAGGATACACATAATAACTTCGGCCACGCGCTCTTCACTTGGAAGATTTGAGAGTTCAAGTTTTGCTTGGAACTGACGGGCCATCTCTTCCAAAATAGAATTGATGAAATTGGCACCCATGGCATCACAGGTTTCAAATTCCATTTTGAGTTGCCAGTAATCGGCTAGCTCACTGGTGCGATCGACGAGTTCCATACCAAGGATTCCACCACCACGCTTTTGCATATTGTAAGCAAGACTAGCGACACTCTCTAGCAGGGCCGGACGGGCATCATTGAAAAATTTAACTAAGCGTGACTTGTCTCCACGCCACATGAAATGAACTTGGCCAACTTTTTTAGTTGAAAGCACGCGAGCTTTAAATCCACCACGCTCAGACCAAAATTTAGCGGAAAGTGAGGCCGCGGCGACAACTGAACTCTCCTCAATTACCATCGGCACACAATAAGTTTTGCCATTGATTAGAAAATTAGGGGCCACTCCAAATGGGAGATAGTAGTTTGTCAGAGTGTTCTCAGCAAACTCGTCAAAGCGAGCTTGGATTTTATCATTGGGATTCCAAAAACGAGTCATCTCAGTAATTTCTTGAGCGGTTTTTCCTTCGAATTGGCCGGCTAGCCAATTGATTTTTTCCGTTTTACTCATTTTAGAAAAACCAGTAACCGTTTTCATAACTACTCCTATCGCAGACGCAAGTAAGCTTGCGCCATTGAGAACTGATTCATTTCATTTTTTAAATAACTTCTTAAGGCCTCTTCGCCATTTTGGGCATGCTTCAACACACCATTGGCCATGCCAAAGAGCGAGCCAGGCAAACTTTGGGTGAGAGCAAATCCTTGCAGCGAATCTTGCACGCCACCAGAAATTATAAAGCGCTCACAGCGAAATTTTTCACCTGATTTTTTTAATTCGTTCACAAAGCCGACCATCTCTTGAGCACTATGGCCGACATTGATAAGTCCGGCCGGCATCGCCTCACTATTTCGGCGAGCTTCTAAGAGTGAAAAATTGGTGCCACCAAAGGCAGCGAATTCAATCGCCCATAACGGCAACTGCATAAGTGCTTTGAGAGAAGAGGGCCCCATACCATGCCCCACTTCTTTAACAATCACGGGATAAGGAGCGGACTCAACAAACTTAGTAATCGTTTCGATAGGACTTACTTTTAAGAGGTCTCCACCCGGCTGATACCATTCCTGCAATGGATTGATGTGAATGATGAGCCCTGTCGCCTTGAGCTCTTCCACCATGGCGTGCACTCGTCCCAATTCTTTGCTCGCTAGCATTTTTTCAATTTGAGCAATTCCCAAATTAGCAAAGAGCGGTCGATTCGGCATATGTTTGCGCATATCGAAATCTGCGCGCGATTGACGATCTTCTAAAAGTGGACGACAAGAACCCAGGCCCATTCCTAATTCAAACTCATGACAAGCTTTCGCGAGCAAAGTGTTCAAACCTTGCGCATGTTTGGCCCCGCCGGTCATGCTGGAAATCCACAACGGCATGGAAAATTTAAATTCAGCAAAGTGGGTTTCTTGCACAGCCCTTGGATGGGCCGCTAACAGTGGTTCGTAAAAAAAGCGCGTGTCACGAGTTGAGCTCGCAGTTTGAGAACCCTGGGCCATGCTCAGGTGATCCTCTTTACGGAGGCTTAATGCGGTTTCGCTTCGCGTTATGTCGCTACTCATAAGTGTACTTTTTACCATGAATCTGGGAGGTGGTTAAGCAATGTGGCGAAGATTTCAGGGTTTATCTCACGTCTGTTAAAGCCGTGCTCTTAGACATTTTGCGACCTAACCTAAGTTACTGAATACTCGTTAATCTAAGCGCTGAAATAATTCAGGCCGATGAAAGTCCGGCCGCTCTTCAGGGTTGGGATTTAAGGCGTAGTACTCTCGGGGCGCACCCCCTAAGCAAGAAAACAGCCCTCCCCATAACTCTCCCCCGACTAAATCCGCGGGAAGTTCGACTTCTACCTGTGTCTTGAGCCCACCCTCAAATAAGTCCACCGAACATTTTAAGTTCAAGGCCATAGGAGTATAAAACGCTTCGCGAGGACGTAGAATGACCAAGCATAGAGCTTGTCCACGAGGAGAAATTTGTAACTCTAGATAGGGAGCTTTTGTGTCCGCAGCATGAGTGCGCAATTGCAGAAAAGCTTCCACTACGTCCCAATTCCACAACTCCCAATTTTTTCGCGGATCCTCACCAAACTGAGGATTCACATGCCACGCACGTACAGGCGTGATTTTCATCTGCCAGATGATCTTTCGCCCCATGCGCAGAATTTCACCAGAGATTTGGGTTTCATTTGTTGTGTTCGAGGAATGAGGCTTAAGGACAAGTGTCATAGACTCATGATAACCTCGCTGCATCATGCGCGCATCTCAAGAATGGACATTTTTTTGTGTAATCACGCCAGGGCTAGAAACTTTGGCGCTGATGGAATTGCACGAGAAAAAAGCTGCCTTGGGACTTACCACTGAAGAAATTAAAAGTTTACCAGGTGGTATTGAGCTCACTCTCCCTTGGAACAAGGGTATAGGGCTGGTGCATCTTTTAAAAATTCCCACTCGTGTGATCGTACGATTAACCACCATCACCGCCCGAGATTTCCCTAAGCTCCACCAAAAAGCTCTCAATCTTCCATGGACAAAGTGGCTGGCCCATCCAACTCCAAATTGGAAAATCACGGCCCATCAATGTCGACTCATGCACACCGGCCGCTTAGAAGAAACATTGAGTGAAGCGCTCAAAAAATCTCATATAAAAAGTCCGTTCTCCACTCGTTGGCAAAAAGAAAATATCGCTCCCGAAACTCTCTATGTTCGTGGTGTTGATGATGAGTGGACGATCTCACTGGATATCACAGGAGAGGCCCTCTACAAGCGGGGACTTTCTATTGTAAAGGGCGAAGCGCCTCTGCGCGAAACACTGGCACAGGCCTGTTTAAAAATGTTATTCACTTCTGCTCCCCAACAAGCCGTCACGCTGTGGGATCCTATGTGTGGCTCGGGAACATTTTTATTTGAGGCACTCACCGCTCATTTACCAAGTGATCGTTCTTTTAGTTATCTTGCCGGTGAACTCAATCGTGGTGTCGCTCCGTGGAAACCCTTTGCCGCTACCCCTGCATTTTCGATTGCAAACGCCCATGGCACTGATTTAAATCGAGAGTTGATTGCCAAACTTATCCCATTAGAAAAAATGAGTTTTACCTGTGCGGATTTGTTTAACAACAATCAGCAAAATTTGACTTCACCATTGTGGATCATCTCTAATCCGCCATACGGTGAACGAATCGAAATTAGTGAGGGCATCTCGGAATTTACAAAGAAGCTGAGCCATTCTCTCGGAGAAGCCCATCCTGAAAAAGTACTGCTCTTAGTGCCCTCATCCTGGCCACATTTCAAAATCAAAGGTCAGAAATTTAATACTTATTTACGTTTTCTTAATGGAGGCCTCGCTGTTGAGGCAA
>JBIKNE010000207.1:0-4838 GCA_044358855.1 Bacteriovoracaceae bacterium
ACTGTCGATGTGCATCGCCAAGGTCTTGGCAGTCCAACAGGTGCTGATATGCGCACCTGTGCTGCAGTGGCCGCCAACGCAACGACTATCGCAGCAGCGACTGATCTAGGAACCTGCCCAGGCCTGGGTGGCCGTTGCTGTTATGAATACAATACCACGACACGCATTATGAAAGTTGCCATCATTCCTGGTATTCCAGGAGATTTTAATAACACCGGTGCGACTAATCAAAGTCAGTATGGCGCTAAGATCACATTCTTGCCTCCTGGTATCGGAGACCTCTCTAAGCCTCTCGCTAAACGAGCTTGTACTGATGTTCACTACCTCGATATCCTAGGTCGCCTAGAGCTGGCCGGCATTCCGCAAATTACTCACCAAAAATTGGTGTGTAATAACAACGCAGAAAAACTGGTGCCAGGAATTTTCAAAATTCCTAATTCTGATACTAACCGAGCTCAATTTAACAACGTCAGTTTTGCCTTCTTTGATTCACAAGACTGGCGAACAACTCACCATGGCCTGGAAAATGGCGCGGTCTTCTCTTCCCATGATTTCAAATGCTGTAAGCCGGCCGGAAAAGAAACCACCAGCGCTAACCTGTGCTGCTCGGGCTATGCCGCCGAACCAAGTGACGAATCACTTCCACCTGGCACACTCAAATGTATGCTGCCTGCTGGAACAAACTTAAGCGTCTACCTCAACCGTTTCGTGTCTAACGAAGGAACAGGAGATCACCTCCTCTCTTCTCCTTTAGTGGAAAGTGACTTCAACCAACTGACGGGTGAGCCCATGTTAACAGCGACCGTAAATGCCAAAGTCGCGGCCATTGGTAGCGAGATTTGTGAATCGGGTCAAACTCGTCGCGGTGGTGTCTTTGGACAATTTAACCCAGAGCCATTCTCAGCGGCTTCCCAAGGGACTACCGTTTATGGCATCGTAGATTCACCGGCCGATATTGGTGCAAACTCAAGCGGCGGTGGAACAAGTGAAACAGGTTACTTCGCCTATATGGCCGGGTTCCGCTGGAATCACCACATCTACTGCCAATAAGGATCGCTTGTGAAAACTTCTAAAACTCCTTCTGATAGTGCTGTCGAAATGCGTGAAATGGTGATGCCTCATCACACTAACCCGCAGAACACTGTCTTCGGGGGCACGGTGATGAGCTGGATGGATATCGCCGCTGCTATGGTGGCCGCTCGTCACGCAAATCGTCCGGTGGTGACCGTCCATATCAGCGATATTGATTTTATTGCACCCGTGAAGATGGGACATCATGTGCATATTCAAGCGTCATTGAATTACGTCGGTACATCTTCCATGATTGTCGGAGTTAAAGTGACATCAGAAAATCCGATGACCGGTGAACGCCGTAAAACCACCAAGGCCTACCTCACCTTCGTCGCCCTCGATGATCTGGGAAAACCCACGACAGTACCAGAACTCAAAGTCGAATCACCTGATGAAGTGCGCCGCTTTGAAAACGCTAAACAGCGCGCTCAGGCGAAAAAGAAACTACAGCAAAAATTACGCTAGAAAAAAAGTTTGCGTGAACGCTCTCGTAAGGGCCCGCGTTCTTCAGGCGTCTTGTAACCACCCGACTTACGATAGCGCTGACGATTAGGATCACGACTAGCATCAATCTGATATTGTTGCATGGCCATAAACGGCTTCAACAAACTCTCCCACTCACGATTCTCTTCAAAACCTTGCAATGAGAGTGCTTGCAAGAACTGCTGCACACTTTCAATCGTCGACAGACACAACTCATGAGGTTGCTGCTTAATCACAAACTGACTTTTCTGTGTCGGTGTAAACATCAAGCGCGGAATCGCCTGAAGATTTGGGGAGAGCTTCAACATTTTCTTAGCACACGGCCAAGTACCATCCAGCACAAACACCACCAACTCACGCTTGTCTAAAACATCAACCTTGAACTCCCCAAGGGATACATTCAGCGATTGATCACCAGGATAGAGCAGCACAGGATATTTACTGGGGTCATTTAAGAGCTCATTGACTCTTTTGTTTTCTAAAAAACTCTCATCCCACTGAATCTCAGAATTAGGCAAACAGGCATGAGTCAGCTTCCCCGTCGCTGCCTTCTCACGCTTATATTCTTTCGGATGCATAAGAATCACCACACGCGTGCGCGTAGGCAATGAGACTAGGTGTTCACACAAACAAGCATTCTGCGGTCGAAAGCATTTCCAACAAGTACCGCGCTCAATCAGAGGTGAAGACAGTGAGTTAATCAAGGCCTAGTCGATGCTTGAACTCATCTTTCGTTAGCTCACCTTTGGCGATCGCCTGATTCACCATGTCGAGCGCTTCTTGATAAAAGGGATGCTCCGAGACAGACACCATATTGAAATCAAGACGCTTCTGTTTAACCGATGATTCCGCCCAATTCACTAAACGAGTCAAATGCTGGATGGCCTCTTGGACATTATTTATTTTTTTCATGTCGCCATTATGCCCCGAGCTACAAATTCCGTCCAGTCTCAGAGGCTTAGAAAAAATCGGACACGGCACTGCCAAAAACTTCCTACGCTATGTTGCAAACATGCTCTGAATTCAAGGGCCTAAGTGCTCAAAATTTTCCGCCTGCCTTGCAGAGAGCAAGGCGGGAAGGAGAATGCTCATGCTCGCGTTGATGCAGTTCATGCTCATGTTCACTCTTTGGTGTGCTAGCACCTCGCTCTGAAGTGAATATTTCAGAGCGACCTTCCCTTCTAAATTCTAGACCCAATCGAGTTACCAAGCTAGCGCCAAGAGGTTGCAGGTTCAGAGGAAATTTTTTCTTTTACTGCGAGAATAATTTCTTCTGCATCGCCAAACAAGACTAAGCCTTTTAATAACTTAAAACTCACCGTTTTTCCGCCCGCTTTGCAGTGAGCAAGGCGGGAAGGAGAATGCTCATGTTACCCGTTCATGCAGTTGAAGCTCATGTTCACTCTTTGGTGTGCTAGCACCTCGCTCTGAAGTGAATATTTCAGAGCGACCTTCCCTTTTAAATCTTAATCGGATTTCAGATACCACGCTATCACCAAGAGGTTGCGGGTTGAGAGGAAATTTTTTCTTTTAATGCAAGAATATTTTCTTCTGCTTCGCTGCAAGAGCTTAAGTATTTGCAGGACTTATCATTCACAAATTTTCCGCCCGCTTTGCAAAGAGCAAGGCGGGAAGGGAATTGCTCATGCTCACGCTGTTCCAATTCTTGTTAATGTTGCCCTTGGTTTTTGCGAACCGCGAACAGTTGTGAATATAACTGTTCGCCCCTTCCCTTCTAAATCCTAAATCAAATAAAACTTTGTCGCGACCACCAAGAGGTTGCGGGTTCAAACCGACGAAGATCAGCACTTCTCCAAGCTCTCCCTTGATCTCGATAGCATCAAATCTATCTCTTACCTCAAATATACAATTGGAGAGGAATCGAAAGTCTTTACATTTAATTTTAGAAAATGAGTTTTGAACTAGCGTTCAGTGACCGACATTGTCCGAATTATAGAATTGACCAGCTAAGGGTACTCCGGTTCTTACATCAGAGAATCTGATTGGCAGTGAGGCGGTTTCATCTTGATTGAAGACGACAAAATGAAGATGTGGATTTATTGTCTGCCCAACCATTCCGCTGAAAGCGATAACTTGTCCTTGTCTCACTTTTTCGCCAACGTGAACAAGTGCTCCTTCTTTTTTAATGTGTGCATACATGGCCCGCGTTTTATCAGCATGCTCAATTGTAATAAAATTTGAATTTAAACCAATTCCATCAAAATCTTGTTCAATTTTAAGAACTATTCCTTCTCTTGCCGCAAGAACTTCTGTTCCAATTGGCATCCAGAAATCCCAGGCATAAAGATGGATACCGCGATGACTTGTGAAGCTTCTATTTCCTTGAGAAACAAATCGGGTTACTCCCGACTTCCAAGGTAACTTATAAGGCGAGGATGCTAGTGATGAATGCCTCTCGCCAATAGGCCCGGTTCCGAATGTAATGAACATAGAATACAGAGCAAGCCAAGTCGCATAAGCAATCACCATTCTTTGCCATTTGTGTCTAATCCGTTTTGACTTGAAGAAACCAAGTATGAGAAAAAACCCAATAAGCAGAGTTGCAAAAAATATGGTCGCTAAAATTATATACATCTATAGAATATTATTTTGAATGTTATGAATAGTCACATGACTAACGTTCGAAATACTTTACTTGTATCGAATTTCTTAACCTTCAGATACAACCTTCCTAGGTACTAAGGCGAAGGTGAGACTAAGTTCTAAAACTTCGGATGTACTTTTGAATCTCAGCTAAGTTTGACCACCCTAACATCGCCGACTCTCGGCCATCACGGCCTTCGTCGGCATACTATCCTTCCTGGACATAAAAATGGCCCCCATACGGGGGCCAGTGTGTGTTCAGGTTTCTTCGATGTCTCTCGAAAAAAAGGGAAACCTGGTGCAGGGAGATTTAGGAGCAACCGGTGGTGGCCCCACATGTATCACACTTCATACACGCTCCATTACGAAGCATGGTGAAGCTTTGGCATTCGGGACAAGCTTCGCCCTCATAGCCTTTAATTTTTGCGTCTTGACGCTTCTTCATTTGGGTATGGAGATGCGCATCCGCTTCTTTGGAATAAACTTTTTCAACTTTCGTGACTTGCCCATCCGCATGATGAGTCTCTTCCATCATCTGTAAAAGTGGCTCATCGCCGCCGGACTCTCCACTCAAGCGCCCCGGACGCAGATCCTCAGGCTTGATATGAACTAAATCATAGCGCCCAAGATATTTCATCGCGAGATCACGGAAGACATAATCAATTACTGAGGTCGCCATT
>JBIKNE010000392.1:0-2985 GCA_044358855.1 Bacteriovoracaceae bacterium
TCGTTCTTGCTATCGCTCTTGTTTCTGTGTCTGCTTCTGCAGCTCAATACGGTTCTTCAGGCTGCGGCTTGGGTTCAATGATTTTTGAGAAAGACAACACATGGTGGAAGCAAGTTCTTGCTGCTACTACTAACGGTACTTCTGGTAACCAAACTTTCGCTATCTCTTCAGGTACTTTGAACTGTGATTCTCCAACTGCAGGAAAAACAGCTCAAGTTGAAGCTTATATCGAAGCTAACAAAATGGCGCTTGCTAACGACATTGCTAAAGGCAATGGCGAAACAATCTCTGGCCTTTCAAAAGTTTACGGTTGCGCTGATTCAGCTGCATTCGGTAAAGCTTTGAAGACAAACTACAGCACTATCTACACTTCATCTGACGTAGCGACTAACGAAGTTGCAACTAAGATCAATGGCGTAGCTGCTATGGCTTGCGGTACTTCAATCTAATTTGAAGACAAAGTTAAAACGCTTGGCGCCCGGGTTTATCCTGGGCGCTTTTTTTTGGTTCTCTGGCATTACTGGCCATGCTTCGGTTGAGAAGTGGGCCCAAGATCCCCAATGGCTTAATCTTGTTCATTACAAGAAAACATTGTGGGGCATTGAGGGGCAAGCCGATGGTGCTGCTAGTTACCTCGCTGCTGATGGAAAGAAGAATCCTGAGAGTGAATTACGTGAAACACTCAAACAGTTCCTGGCACTGAAAGCTCCCTTTGAAAAACAATCGGCCCTTTGTTTATTTCCCGCTCGTTATAATTGGCTTAAGACGAAAGTTACGGATCTCAAGTATGATCCGTTAGTTGAGTGTGCGGACTTTCGTGAATTTGTCACCAAAGTGAACGCCAAGTCGGTCAGTCTGATTTTCTCATCATATTTTATTAATTCTCCCGCATCAGCTTTCGGGCACACATTTTTGCGATTTAACTCAGCTCTTCATCGTCAAGATGATCAAGACCAAGCCGAGCTTTTGGATTATGGCATTAACTATGCTGCTGTCATGGATACGGACAACGCTCTTGTTTATGCGGCCAAGTCTATGTTGGGTTTGTTTCCTGGGACTTTTACGGCAATTCCTTATTACTACAAAGTGCGTGAGTACAACGATTTTGAGTCACGTGATCTTTGGGAATACAAATTAAGTTTCACTCAGCCACAAATTGATCGCATGGTCGAGCATTTGTGGGAGTTGGGGCCGACACATTTCGATTACAAGTTTTTTACCGAGAATTGCAGTTATCATGTCTTAAGTCTGATGGAGGTAGGGAATCCTAAACTTAAGCTCACTGATAGACTTCCTTCGCTTTATGTAATCCCAATCGATACTGTTCGTATCGTTGCTGAGGAGAAAGGATTAACTCTTGGCAGTCGTTATCGTCCTTCTGTGTTATCTCGCCTAGAGAAGAGAACTGAAAAGAGTTTTCAAGAAGAATTAAATGCCATCCGCGAATTAGTAGAAAATCCACTGAGTGCTGCTGAGCAAGTTGCTGGTATGACCGATGTTGTAAAGAAGGCCGAACGGCTAGATGCAGCCGTTGATGCTTTTGATTTTCTGTATGCCCAGGATTTAGTTTATAAAGCGAAAGAAACCAATGCTCGTCGCCATCATATACTTACTCAGCGAGCGATCACAGATCATATTTCAAGTCCATTAGAGATGACCCCTCCGTCTGAAGAGCATCCTGAGAATGGTCACCGCTCACAGCGTATCGGTGCTGGTTTTGGTTATCGCGATAGCGTGGGGACGTTTGAAACTTTCTCCATGCGTTTTGCACTTCATGATTTGCTCGATCCTCTTCCAGGGCAGCCGACTTTCTCAGAAATTCATTTTGCTGGTCTCACAGCGCGTGTTCAACAGACCGGACATGGTGAGGGAAATAAGCTCTTTTTAGATAATCTCGATTTCTTTCGCGTCTCGAGTTTTCAGCCGGTAACGGCTTGGCAGAACTCCTTCTCATGGACCGCTAAGTTTGGTGCTCGCACCATCCAGGACAATGCTTGCGATCAATGTCTGGCCGCTAATATCGATGTTGGAGGCGGGGCAAGTGTCGGGCCTCGCGGAACGGAGCATTTTGTGGCGTTCATGACTAAGCTTGAAGCCGATTATAGTGATCGCTTGAAGAATAATGCTCGAGTAGCTGTGGGACCTGAGATTTGGGCACGGATCGTTTCCTCGCGGCGTTTTAGTTTATTGGGAAAAATCGGTTATAAGTGGTCAAATCACTTTGAATCCCCGTTCTTTGTCGATCAAATCTTTACGCGCTCCCTCGAGGTTCGCTATCATGCTAATAAAGATTGGTCGTTAGCACTCACGGGTGAGGGTTATGAGAAGAATGGTGAAACAATTCATTTGGGTTTCTATCGCTTCTTTTAGTTTGTTCACAAGCTGTGCCCATCGAGAAGGGACTGTCATGTTGCCTGAAGGTTTTGTTTATCTCTCAAAAGAATGTCCGAGTTTAATAATCGCGGCGAGTTATGCCACACCAGATAACTTTACCGGCTCTGTGGTTGATGGATATCTTGCAGTGGAGGCAATTTTTAGTAAAGCCGGCGCAGAGGCACTTTGCAAAGTTCAAGATGAATTGCAGGGTAAGGGTTTAGGACTCAAGATCTTTGATGCTTATCGGCCGCTTAAAGCTGTTAAATTTTTTCAGAGTTGGGCGAAAATGCCTGGTGATGTTCAGGCCATCAAAGAAAAATATTATCCCACACATACTAAGCTCGATCTTTTCAAGCTGGGTTATATTGCGACTGAATCAAGTCATTCCCGAGGAAGTGCAGTCGATCTAACGATTGTTAATGAGAATGGTATTGAACTTGATATGGGAACAATCTTTGATTTTTTTCATGAGCGCTCACATACAAAGGCAGCAGATCTTACAGAAGAGCAGAAAAGTAATCGAGAATTACTGTTGGATGTGATGAAGCGCCATGGATTTAAAAATTATTCGCAAGAATGGTGGCACTTTTCGCTAGTGAAAGAAGCTTT
>JBIKNE010000173.1:0-5410 GCA_044358855.1 Bacteriovoracaceae bacterium
ATTCAGGATTTGGGATGAAAGATCGCCTTTGGTATCCCTGGGCGAAATGTGCGGAAGCCTTTCCCCATGCTCCCGCGATGGAGCGTTTGACGAGTTTGTTTGAGGCCACTTATCCCTACCATATTTATAAAATCGAACCGCAGAATTTGAGTTATATGACTCATGGTGATCTGTGGGATTGGCTCTATATGAGACAGCAAGAAAAGCATCCCAGTGCGACTTTTTTACCACTGACTTTGGAGATGGGGTCATGGATGTGGGTGAAGAAAAACCCCTGGCAGCTCTTCATGGCCAATGGACTTTATAACCCCGTCAAAAAGCATCGTTATGCTCGCACCATGAGACGCCATTTGCATCTTATGGAATTTCTAGTGCGAAGTGTGGATTGCCGCTCTCAATGGGTTTGAAAAGTTTACAAAATTCCCCCTTAAACTGAGTCCACAAGGGATACTTTCTCCCATGCTGTGGATGATCTTTTCGCTCTCGATTTTTAGCTCTTTTGCTGCACCCATGAACAACATGGTTCCTGCCACTATTTACGGAACTGATGATCGTGAAGAAGTGGTCTTCACGGAACATCTTGATCGCTCACGTCCAGTTGCTGTTGCACTTCACAATCGCTTCGTTTGGCAGTTGCCGAAAGTTAAAAGTGCGAGCCTCAAAGAGCGCTTGCGTGTTTGTTCTGATGACCGTTTTGCAGAGCAACCATCGATTGCGGTTTGTACCGGTGTGCATGTAGGGAATGGTCTGATCTTAACCGCACGCCACTGTATGAAGACCGCACTAGATTGTGAGCGCTACCGTTGGGCTTTTAATTATCGTACAGATGTCGTGGGTGATAAATCGGGAGAGTTTAATCTCGAGAACACTTATCGCTGCGAAAAGATTTTGTTGAGTGATGAAAAGCTTGATTTAAGTATCGTACAATTAGAAAAAACCGCCTCAGCAGAAGCCGTTCAAAAACTTACTGCCAGCGCTCCCGTCACGACTCACATTTACACTCTCGGCTCACCAGTGGGGTTGCCACTCAAATATTCTGGCCTAGGCCTTAGCAAAGAGGCAGAAGCCCATTTTATCTTGGCATCTTTAGACGTTTTTCAAGGCAATTCAGGATCACCTGTCTATAACGATCGTGATGAGATGCTAGGTGTGCTGATTGCCGGTGAAAAAGATTTTACCGTTAGTACACAAAACAATTGTCGCGAGACGTTAGTGATAGAAGAAACACGTCAGGAAGAAAAAGTTGTTCTCTTACGTGCTATGACAGAAGAGTTTTGGCGTCATATTGCTGATGCTCAAAAAAATCTTTAGTGTTAGCCTAGCTCAATGTCGTCTCTGAATGTTAAAAACTATAAACGCATTGTTGTTCTGACAGGAGCAGGTGTCTCAGCTGCTTCTGGTATCGCCACCTTTCGTGATTCTAATGGTCTTTGGGAAAATCATCGCATCGAAGATGTCGCGACACCTGAAGCCTTTGAGAAGGATCCTTATTTGGTATGGCGATTTTATTCGATGAGACGCCTTAATGCAGGTGCGGCCAAACCGAATGCTGCTCATTTCGCTTTAGATAAATTTTCACATGAATTTACCGGAGATTTTACGCTCGTTACGCAAAACGTAGATGGGCTTCATCGTCGCGCCCAGAAGTTGGGACATCTCGAACCAATTTGTATGCACGGAACGTTAGAGCGTTCACGCTGTACTCATTGCGGCCATCTGTGGTGGGACGATATGGCGTGGTTACCGGAAGTCGGATTGCCGCGCAGAAGTGATTTGCTAGACGAGACAACACTGGCCAGCGAAGAAGCGCTATTGAATTACGATGTCAAAATTGATGGTGGACTTCCGCTCTCACCTTGTTGCGATGCCGTTTTACGGCCCCATATCGTTTGGTTTGGGGAAGAGCCTTTCTTTATGAGTCGTATCCTAGGTGAGTTAGAAAGATGTGATTTGTTCGTTAGCCTTGGTACGAGTGGGGTGGTGTATCCGGCGGCAGCTTTTTTAGAAATGGCTAAATCACATGGTGCCGCGACAGTTGTGATGAATAAAGAGCCACTACCACAACAAAGTGTGGTTGATGTCTTCATGCAAGGTGAAGCATGTGATTTGGTACCTGAGTTTTTTAACCTGAAGTAACGATATTGAATTTTTCCAATTGATCGGCTGCCTGCAAGCGGGCCTCTTCACGGATGCGAATCAAATCATCTGGATGGCGTGCTTTCTTTTCAATTTCAATAACTGGTGCAGCATCTTGATTTTTCCATAAATTCATCAAACGAATACGCGAATAAAATGTCTTAAGACCTTGGTTATAACCATACTCTTCAATAGCTACGTATTGTCCCTTAGGTGAGGCACCAATCGCTTCAATGCGTACTGGGCTTGCGAGACTCATAGCGCTCATGAAACAGAAAAAACTAAATACCATTAATTTGATCATAAAGATCCCTTGGTTAATAACTAATGAGCAAGGTTCGGGCCAAGGTGGGGGGTGGATTGTCGGGGGGTTGGGGCTCCCCAAGTGTCTAAAGTTTAGACACCTTTAATTCTTCCTAAGATGAATCAAAAATCGACCGATACATTTCTTATGAAATGGTTATTTTTTATTCTTTCTTTCTCGGCTTTTGCGGCCCCCAACGATTCTGTTAAGAGACTTGAAGCCATGGTGAAATCGGGTGCGATTACTGCAGAAGTGGCTCATATTCAAAGCAAGTTACTCAATAATCCTCAGAAGAATGATGCCAAAGAACGC
Organism: Bacteriovoracaceae bacterium; assembly: GCA_044358855.1. Classification (GTDB taxonomy): domain Bacteria; phylum Bdellovibrionota; class Bacteriovoracia; order Bacteriovoracales; family Bacteriovoracaceae; genus UBA6144. The sequence goes on from JBIKNE010000173.1 coordinate 2,753, forward strand.
GGTGAAGCCCAACGCGGTTTGGCGAGTATCAATCCGGCCTTGAAGCCTATGCCGATTAAGCAGTTTCGTGCTGCACCTCTCGTACTCTTTCTCGATTGAAGATTGCCGATCCCCTCATCACGCGATATGAAAGTGGCTATGCATCCACTAGAAAAATTCATTCGTAACGTTCCCGATTTCCCTAAACCAGGCGTGGGTTTTAAAGACATCACTCCGCTCATGCGTGATCATTTGCCTGCTATGATTGAGGCCATGGGCCAAGATATCAACTGGTCTGAAATTGATTATGTTTTAGGAATTGAATCTCGTGGATTTATTTTAGGTACCGCCCTGGCTTTGAAATACAACAAGGGCTTCATTCCTGTTCGTAAGAAAGGAAAGCTCCCGCCACCTGTGGTGGGCCAGAGTTATGCACTAGAGTACGGCACCGATACTCTTGAGATGGCGGTCAACAATCAGATGGCACGTGTTCTCGTGGTAGATGACGTTTTGGCGACTGGTGGAACACTCAATGCCACGAAAGCTCTCTGTGAAGCGAATAACTACCAGGTTAAGGCCATGGTAGTGTTCATTAACTTGAGTTTCTTGAACAACTTTAAGTCATCGGGGCAGCCGATTCACTCTGTTCTGACTTATTAGTCTTTCCTGATTTTCAATTCGCGTTAAACTAATTCTATGAAACAAAAATTATCGCCATGGATGGTGATGTGCCTGTTCGCTGTCTCGATTCTCCCTGCCTGGGGTCTCGATATGAATGAAGTGCTCACTAACGTAAAGATCCTGACTGTTTATTCACAAAATACCGTAGTTCTCAATCGTGGGGCCGAAGATGGCGTGGCGGTAGGTTCACATGCCAAGCTTAGATCAAGTGAAGGTTTTGCGGCTCGTGGTTTGTGCGTAAAAGTAGGGATGCTAACATCTCACTGGCGACTTTATCGAATCGTTGATAGCGAACTCGTTTCCAAAGATTTTACTTATACATTAATTGGTTTGGATTCATCAGAAGCTCCTCGCCAAGTAGAAACGTGGCAGCGACTTGATCATGACAAAGTGTTACCAGACTTTGATGAGAAGAAACTTCTTCCACCCGAGAAAGCTCCACCAGAAAAAAAGTTGAAAGCTGATTTGCCGGAGTCTTTAGAGAAAGATCCAGGTTTCGATGAAAACAAATCGGCGACACGACTTTTGATTGAAAAGAATTATGACCCTGAAAAATTACGTCGTGATTTTCAGAAAGTTAAAGTCTCTCTTTTTGCTTCACCTTGGAGTGTCCAGCGTGGTGGCAATACTGAGATTCAAAACGTTCGCTATGGTGGCATGCTGGCCAACGAAGGTAGCAAATATAAAATGGCGGTAGGTTACGATCACAGCCGTACTAAGGCGCGTGAAACGAGAACAACAGAAGAAGTTGTTAACGAGTTCGCAGAGCTGCAGGGAACATTTACGGTTAAAGAGATCACGACGAATTGGGATGCTTATAGTGATGTAACTTATCGCGAGGCGAGTTTCGGAGAAATCTCCACGCCGAAGAGCCACTTCTTGATTGCACCTATTGGTTTTACTCGCCATTTCGGTGAGGGCACTCGACTTAAAAAATCGTTTTTATCTTATGCACCCACTTACGACACCAGGACGCATGAAGCTTTTACAGATAATCGCTCAGTTACAGAGAGAAAGGAAAGTGGCCTTCGTCACGCTTTCCGTCTCTTTATGCAGTTTGAGTTTGGCCCCGACTTTACACTCACCAGTGATCTGCGCTGGAGACCTATTCAAGACTTCAGCAGTTGGGGGATTGATATGTCGGACAACTTGATGCAGGAAAGATTGGTGGCCAGTTGGCGTCTCGTCAGTAAGCTTCATCTCGACTATGAATTCCTCTGGCTTGATGATGCTCAACTTCGTCGTCTTAATGATCTTCCACGCGTCGTGACCACCAATTCACTCAATGTCCGTTACGACTTCGACTTTTAGTGAGCGGTAATAAACCTTTTCTCGTGTAAGTGCTTCAAGGTTTTACTTGCGGCATCTTGCGGAGAGCGACCAGTATCTTGACCGACCCATTCATGCTCGCCGGCCTTTACAAAAGCGCGGCAAATGTAGTGGTGAGGCCCTTCGTAATCAATAATCATCTCGCTGAGTGCTGGAGCTTGATCATTGATTTTGGCATGCTGCTCGATCCAGTTATCCAACTGACGTTGCAGGACTCTGACATCATGTCGATCCGGCTTTATGTCATTGAACACGATCTTATTTTCAAACTTTTCCATAGCTACCTCCTTGTACAAGCTCATACAAAAAATTGCATGAACTCTAAGAAACGCTTTCGAAAATTTAAATGAACTTATGATTTTGAAAAACGAAGGCTTAATTGGATGGCACACTCCTTGTGCTCATAAGCCGATAAAATAATGCTAGTCCTGTTAAAGTGAGAGCTCAAGAACCTTTGCAGGTAACTCGAATGGTTTTGATGACTTAAGTATGATTTGCACAAATGTAACTTACTGAAAATTCATTCTGCTTTTTGCAACCAAGCAAGATACTCATGATTGCCACTTTTGCCCTCGATAGGAGAGTCGATCACTTTTTTTATCACGAGGCCAAGAGAAGTGAAGTGAGCGAGTACTTCTTCTAAAATTGTTTTACGAAGATTTTCATCTT
>JBIKNE010000174.1:0-5403 GCA_044358855.1 Bacteriovoracaceae bacterium
ATGCCTCCTGCCATTTCACCTAGGGCAGTAAGCTTAGAAGCATGACTGAGTTTCAGTTCAGAATCTTTACGATAGGTAATATCCTCACACTGAATCACGACGCCAGCGATCTCACTTTGTAGATTTTGCCAGGGAACAATCTTCCAAGATATCCAGGCATCTTGCCCTTCAGCGTTCTTAATACACTCTTCATCCTTGCCAAGAACTTCGCCTTTTTGCGCCTTCAGAACTCGTTGTTTCCATTCATCAATATAGTTGGGATGACAGTCCCAGACTTTCTTTCCAAAAGGATCGGCTACAGTGAAAGTATATTGATCAATCCACGCATCAGACATGGCCAGATAACAGGATTCTTTATCAAGCATAGCAATGGGAGTGGGCAGAGCCGTCAAAAGCGCTTTGAGTTGTGATTCACCCATCTTAAGATTTTCAATCTCAAGTAGAGTCGCTAATTCGCGTCTCTTCTCGGCTTCAATCACTCGCCCAACAATATCAGCAATCATGAGCGCGAAAAATTTATCTTCAGAACTCCATAAGCGATTACTTCCAACCACTTCACAACAAATGATTCCCACCATCTCACCGTCGATTAAAACGGGGACATCAACCAGAGAGCGGATATCGAGAGGAATGCTATAACTGTCTTTGAATTCTGCGGTATAGGGACTGGTGAAACAATCCTCAACGGCCAGAACTCGCTCTTCATTAATCACCGAGAAGTAAGTCGGCGCATTTTTTTGCTCTATGACAGCACCGTCTTCCCAGGAGTCTGTTTTACGATTGTAATTGGCCTCAACAATCACTTTAGTGCGACCTTCGTCATAGGCCCAAAAACCAATAAAATCGACCTGCATTGCCAACGCCGCTTCACGCGTAAGTGCTCTCATCGCCTCTTTGCGCTGACCTTTCGAAATCACTGGATGACGACTGATATTCGCTAAGAGTTGTTGGTAATGGGTAAAATTCCGCATACTAGCTCATGAGTCCTGCTCTTCTTAAAAGAGCATCGACTGAAGGCTCTTTGCCACGGAATTTTTTATAAAGCTCCATCGGGTGTTCGGTTCCGCCTTTCTCAAGTACGTTCTCACGGAATTTCAATGCGACAGTGGCATCGAAAATCCCTTTTTCCTTGAAGTACTCAAAGGCATCAGCATCAAGCACTTCGGCCCACTTGTAGCTGTAGTAACCAGCCGAATAACCGCCAGCAAAAATGTGTGAGAATGAGCACGACATGTTGGTGCCTGGCACGACTGGCAAAATTGTCATGGGTGCCGTCACTTTATTCTCAAATTCTATAACGTCTTGGATGCTGCTCGGATTAGCCGAATGCCAGGCCATATCAAGTGTCGCAAATGTTACTTGGCGCATAGTTGCGGTTCCTTCTAGGAAGTTACCTGCCTTTTTAATTTGCTCCACGAGTTCTCCTGGAATTTTTGCTCCAGTTTCGAAGTGCTTCGCAAATAAGTCGAGACACTCTTTCTCTTGAACCCAGTTCTCCATTATCTGTGATGGAAGTTCGACGAAATCCCAATAAACGTTGGTGCCTGACAGAGCGGTATAACGACACTGAGAAAGGAGACCATGCAGGGCATGACCAAACTCGTGGAAGAGTGTCGTGACTTCATTCAAAGTCAAAAGAGATGGCTTCGTTTTAGTAGGCTTTGTGAAATTACATACGATCGCCACATGGGGACGGCGAACTTCTCCACGAATAAGCCCTTGATCGGCAAAACTTGTCATCCAGGCACCACCACGCTTGGTTTCACGTGGAAAGAAATCCATATAGAACAAACCAATAAAGCCACGCTTGTCATCGGCTACTTCAAAAACGCGGACATCCTCGTGATAAACGGGAAGATCCTTCACTTCTTTGAAACTCAATCCAAACAAACGTTGAGCAACAGCAAAGACCCCATCAACCACTTTTTCAAGTTGGAAATAAGGACGCAAAACCTCTTCATCGAGACCGATCTCACGCTGTTTGAGAATTTCAGCGTAATAAGCACTATCCCAACGTTGAAGCTGCTCAATTCCATCGAGCTCTTTGGCAAGAGCTGCAATGCGAACCATTTCTTTGGCTGCTTGTGGTTTAGCCTTTGTCTGTAACTCTCCTAAGAAGGCATTCACTTTTTCTGGAGTGGCCGCCATACGCTCTTCAAGAACGTAATGAGCATGTGTGGTGTAACCTAACACATTGGCGCGCTCGTGGCGCATTTTAGCAAGAGTGAGAACATTCGCGCGATTATCTAGCTCGCCGGAGATTGCCTTAGAAGAATTCGCCAAAAACACTTCACGGCGAAGTTCGCGATTTTTTGCATACGTGAGGAAAGGAACAACCATGGGATAATCGAGAGTCACCACCCAAGAGCCCTTCTTGCCTTTCTTCTCTGCCATTTCAGCTGAGGCTTCGATGAATGAATCAGGCAAACCGGCCAAATCTTCTTTTTTAGTGATAACGAGTTCGTAGCTATTAGTCGCCTTCAGTACATTTTGTGAGAATTGCAAACTTGTCTTGGCAAGCATCTCATCAATCTCACGCAAGCGCTCTTTGGCTTTGCCATCTAAGAGAGCGCCGTTACGAACAAACCCACGGTAGGTCTTCTCTAGAATCATTTGCTCTTCGGTGGTGAGCTTCTGTTGATCGCGTTTTTCCCAACATTCTTTCACGCGAGCAAAAACAACCGGATCAAGCGTCACATCATTACTAAATTTAGTCAGACGTGATGACATCTCTGGAGCGATCTTTTCCATCTCTTCCGGACAATGAGCAGAGTGGAGATTATAGAAAATGCCACTGACTTGTCCGACCGCTTCGCGAAGATCATCCAGCTTCACCAAGACATCTTCAAAACTCGTGCCGGTTTCTTTTTTCCAAACTTCCAAATCTGCACGGGCCTTCTCCAAGGCCTTGTCGAGAGCAGGTAGAAAGTCAGCGATCTGAATTTGATCAAAAGCAATCGCACCATGGCGCAATTTTGATGGTTGTAGAAGTGCTTGCATAGAAACCTCTCAGTGATGAAAAATTCGACGGTATTGATTAAAGGTTAAGAATACGAGGGCGAGCCAGATTAAAAGAGCGCCAATCATAACCCCGATAAGCATCGCTTCTGACTGGAAATAAATCAAGACGCCGGCCATAGCGGCCTTCGACGCACGATAGACCAACATATCAGTAAAGTATTTAGCGCCATATTTCTGGACTGGAGTGAGGGGATGATAGAGCAATTCTTTACCTGCGCTAAAGAATGAGTAATCACTGGCCTTGAGATAGGTATAAAAAACAGCACTGGCCATCAATGCGCCTGAGTTAAGACCAAAAGCCAGACAAAGAAGGTAGGACAGTGGAATCAACAAATGCAACGTACGCTCTTTGAGGCGTTTGAGCATGAGCGGTAAAATGACAATTTGCAAAACGAAAGTCAGGGCATTTGTTGCGGTGTAAATTTCCCCTAAATAAGCGGTGCGCTTATTGGTTTCTTCAATCGCTGCTTCAAACAAAATTCCAAATTGAAAATCGGCAATGTTGATCACGATCTGACTGAGCGCTACGATCGCCGCTACATACATCACATAGCGTTTGATCTCGGGAGTAGAGAGTGATTTGAGTGGCGACATATCATCAACGTAGGTCGCTTCGGTGCCCTCAATTTTATCTAAGAAAAGCGCGATCAGTGCCGGCAAGAAAATAAAAATTTGTCCTACCATCAACGTGGCGCCTGTACCTTCGGTGCGTGCGAGCCATGAAGTAGCTAATCCTCCGGCCACACCACCGAGACTTCCCAGAGCGCCTAAGGGGCCAACCCATTTGAGAAATTCTTGGCGCTTAAGCCAAGAATTAGCGTAGGCCAAAATGAGATGAACTTGTAAAACGATGTAAACTTCTTTCCAAGCGAAGGCGGCAAAGGCACCCCAACTCATTCCCTGTTGGTAAGCCCAATAGCTCACAGTAAAAAGAAAAATACTGGCACAACTGACTATGGCGAATGTCTTGTGAAAGCCCAGACGAGCTTGCAATCGATTAGAAATGGCGACGGCTGCAATGAGCAAAATGACTGCCGCGAGCCACCCTTGCGGGGAGGCTTTCGCTCCGAACGCCTCAACGAAGAGTGTTGTGCTGCTGGCGCGAACAAACGGATAATTGAATAAAATGACAAAATAACTGAAGCCTAAAAGTGAAAAATTACGTGTGTTCACTTGAGGTAGCTGTCGCCCTTCTGGGTATCAACAAACTCAGCAGGATGTTCGAACTGATTAAAATCAAATGAGGTTTGATATTCGCGTTTTTTGGCTTCGCCCTTACACAAATCCTTCATGAATTTGAAAAAGAGATTACGCGATTCTTCGCTCATCAAATGTTCCATCAAACAAGAATCTTTGTGAGCAGTTTCTTCCGTCACTCCCACGATATCTTTGAGAAAATAAAAGAGTAAGGTGCGAGATGAGAGAATATCGTGAACCGCTTCGTGGCCCGCGTGTGAGAGGCTTAGAAATTTAGATTCATCTTCTAAAACCAATTCGCGTTTACGAAGATTATTCAGTGCCGTTGAAACAGAACCTTTTGTCAGACCCATTTCATGAGCAATATCAGTCACCCGTGCATAGCCTTTGGTTTCCTTTAACTTATGGATCGCCAAAAGGTAGTGAACCATCGAATGAGTCAGGTCATTGTCATGGGTATGCTGAACGGGTGATTTCTTTTCATTCGTCATGCCCCTACCCTATATCCCGGGCCAATTTAGCGTCAAATGATAATTATTCTTTGCACTTAGATGGGCCTTACAAACACCCAGGCAAACTCTCCAAATCCCTGTTATTTATGACATTGTGCGACATAGAAGACCTTGCCCAGGGTGGCCCACGGGCCCTTCGTGATAGAATGAGTGTAAGAATATCAAGGATTTGTCTTATGAAGCATTTATGGGTCGTTTTGCTAGCCATTTTATTGCCTCTAGATCCAGCTTGGGCACAAACGCTCAATCAGGCGAATGAAGGCACTAAGCCTCTCACGGACAAAGAGGTTCATGAGGCCAACAATTATGTGCACCAGGGCCGCAAGCAGCAGGTGATGCAAGAAGAGTGTGCAAAATTAAGTGCTAAATACGACACTCCCATGGGCTGTGATGACAAGAGTTCAAAGCCTGGCCAAGTTTTCAAAGGTACGACAGGTGTAGTGATCGAAGAGGTGCTACCAAAGCTCTATGCTGTCATGGGAACTGCGGCGATGGCGGGAAGCGGTGGCAAAATTTTGATGAAGCCGGAAGCAAAACCTGCTGGATCAACGGCTGGATCAACGGCTGGATCAACGGCTGGAGCAACTGCTGGAGCAACGGCTGGAGCAACTGCTGGAGCAACGGCTGGAGCAACGGCTGGATCAACGGCTGGAGCAACGGCTGGAGCAACGGC